>DAIMKZ010000024.1:0-26113 GCA_036721445.1 Candidatus Delongbacteria bacterium | reverse complement strand
ACCGTCATACTGAGCGAAGTGGGCAAAGTTCACGAAGTCGTAAGTATCTCAAAAGAGACATCGTCATTCTGAATTTACTTCAGCATCTCCTCAATATTACGCGATTGAGGTCTCGCTTCAATGCTCTGTGTTGGAGCGTTTAGTATGCATTCCCACTAAGAGCGTGTGAACGAGATAAACAGCTTGTTAACTAGTTTCTGGCCACAATTGATGGATCTCGTCACCCATTAACCAAACGCGACGAAACTGTCCTTGACTTTCTTTGAGAATTTCTCGAAACTCTCGTATTAATTGAGAGTCAGGTTTTGCCGTTGCACCATCAGTGAAGATGAGTAATTCGACCGGCTCCGGTACTGGATACGATTTCGAAAGTTTCTTTCGAAGTGTGTCTTCTGATACATCAGAACTCCAACACGAATAGACTCCTTCAGGGTTTGGATTGTTTATTGCCTGAGCAAATTCAGGAGCACACGCTTCTGTTAATTCGAAACGAACACAACCTTTACCTCTCACCGCACATATTATGTCAGGCTCAGGTGGCCTACAGCTTGAAACTGAAGCTGGTTCTATACCGACCTCCGATTTTCTAGCAAATTCACGAAATATTGTGATCTCACGCCTCTCCTTATTTTTCTCCTTATTCACTATCCCACCTATTTAGTTAACGCCGCCAACAGCGGCCGAGCGTAGCGAGGTCCAGCCAGCTTTGCTGGCGATGCTGCTTGGCCTTGTTAAGCATTGAACCTTGCCACGATAGATTTGCATTCTGACAAAGAGACTTCCTTTGCCCATTTAATGGATTGCTGTATTTCTGGCTCGTGCCTATCTAGAGCTTCTTGAGACCAATACTGCCTTGGCGCACCAATTGGCAAATGATCGACTTCTGATGCAACCCCAGTAAAAGGCATAAAATCTTTATCGTCTTCGGACAGGCCAACCTCAAACCTTAGTGAAGACAACTCAATAGCACCCTCTAGATAGTTAATAGAACCATCTAGCATTCCGCTTGCAACTTCTACCGCTCGCTTACGTTTCTTCTCGATGTATTCTTCGTGGCTCATTTTCATAGGATGCCTAACAATTTATCAAACGTACATTATAGCCACTTTTAATAATTAAAATTGCACTGTTTTAATATGTTTGCCATTTGTGAAACATGAACTAATGCATCCTGTTTTATACCTATATCAACGAAAGCTCCGAAATCGACAATATTCCTCACTGTTCCTTTGAGTTTCATTCCGATCTCGAGGTCCTCTGTTTTAAGTATATCGCTTCTGAGGATGGGTTTGGAAAGTTCTTCTCTGGGATCACGACCAGGTTTCTGCAGATTTTCCAGAATGTCAATCAAGGTTGGAAGCCCGACACCTACCTGACCGGCCAGTCCGGCAGATGGTTTGATATTCCTGATAACTTCAACTGTGTCAGGATGATTTATCTCTTTATTCTGCAGATCGTATAATTTCAGTAATTTATCAACAGCAGCATAACTTTCCGGGTGAATAGCTGTAATATCCAGTGGGTTGGTACCATTGCTGATCTTTAAAAATCCTGCGCATTGTTCAAAAACTTTTGGAGTCATCTTTGTGATCTTCCTCAGGTCTGCCCTGCTCTTGAAACTCCCCTGCTCATCACGGATCCCGATGATCTTATCTGCTGCTCTTTTAGTAAGCCCTGAGACTCTGCAGAGAAGCGGTGATGAAGCTGTATTAAGATCAACTCCGACGTGATTTACGACTGACTCAACTACTGTCTCGAGTTTTGAAGATAATAGTTTCTGATTTATATCGTGCTGGTACAGTCCGACCCCTATAGCTTTAGGATCGATCTTTACAAGTTCTGCCAGCGGATCAAGAACTCTTCTGGCTATGGAGATATTACCGCGCATAGCAGCTTCAAGGTCAGGAAACTCTTCCTGCGCAAGTTTTGACGCAGAATAAACAGATGCGCCTGCTTCATTGACTATAAGATACTTGCATTCAAGATTATTCTCTTTGATAATCTCAGCTACGACAGACTCAGTTTCACGGCTGGCAGTTCCATTCCCTATAGCTATGACCCGGACTTTATACTGCCTGATCGTTCTGACCATCAGATCAACAGCTTCAGCAGTTTTTCTCTGAGGAGGATGAGGGTAGATCGTATTTCCGTAAAGATATTTACCTGTCGGATCTATCACAGCAATCTTACAGCCCGAAACGAAGCCGGGGTCGATACCCATTATCACATTATTCAGTAACGGCGGCTGAAGAAGTAGTTGTCTGAGATTTGTAGCAAATACTTCTACTGCATGAAGTTCGGCTTTTTCTGTCAGTTCCTTCCTTACTTCTCTTTCGAGAGACGGAAATAAAAGTCTTTTCCAGCTGTCATTGATAATTTCTTCGATCATCTCATTAAAAAATGATCTGTCTGTATGAAAGAACCGCTTTTTTACAGCATTGTGGAGAAATTCCTGATCGTAATCGAAAGTTATCTTTAAAATACCTTCGTCCTCTCCCCTGTTAATTGCCAGGATCTGGTGAGGCTTAACGCTCCTGACTGATATCTTAAAATCGTGATAGATCTGATAAACATCCTTAGCTTTCTTTTCAGCCTGTTGAGAATAACTGCCGCTTACTTTAGGCCCGTCCTCTTCGTCAGCTACCTTCTTAACTTTTTCTTTTGCTTTCAATGAAATAATTGTACTTCTGTTCTGCAAATATTCTCTGCATAATTTTCTTACTGAAGCATGCTCAGAGATCATTTCGGCCAGTATATCTTTAGCTCCGCTGACAGCTTCTTCAGTATCATTCACTCCCTTTTCAGCATTAACATAGGCACTGCATACTTTATTAAAATCTCCGCAGAAATCAGGATTTTCAAGAATAAACATTGCCAATGGTTCAAGCCCTTTTTCTTTGGCGACCGACGCGCGGGTCTTCCTTTTGGGCTTGTAAGGCAGATAAATATCCTCAAGTTCTGTCAGTGAAAGACATTCATCGATCTTTGCAGATAACTCCGGAGTCATTTTTCCGAGTTCTGTGATAGTCTTGATCACTGTCACCTTACGCTCATTCAAGGATTTCAAGTAACCTGCCCGTTCATCAATCAATCTCAGATCGTCTTCATTCAATCCGCCTGTCATTTCCTTTCGGTAACGTGCAATAAATGGAATTGTTGCTCCTTCAGCGAGAAGACCGAGCACAGTCGAAACGGCTTTTTCAGACCAGTTGTTCTCTCGGGCTATTATATTGATAATATCAGTCATTTGATTTCTTTATACTCGATCCCGACCTGATCCATGAGGAACGCCATCTTGTCCGCGCTCTGACCGGCAAGGATCGACAGCTTAGTTCCACCCCCGTGACCCGATGACTGCTGTACCTGCAGAAGAACAGGCTCGTCCGATGCGTTCGCATCCCTGAGCGCGGCTACGAACTTGCGCGCGTGGTACGGATCTACGCGGGCATCATTTATGCCTGCTGTAACCATGATCGCGGGATATTTTGTACCAGGCCTGATGTTATGGTAAGGCGAATATTTTAAGATATATCTGAACTGATCGGGGTCTTCCGCGCTGCCGTATTCTTCTTTCCAGATATTCGCGATCATGGACTTGTGGTATCTTATCATGTCCAGAAGCGGAACGCCGCAGTAAATCGCCTTCATGAGATCAGGCCTCTGCGTTGTCATCGCGCCTGTGAGGAGCCCGCCGTTGCTGCCGCCCGTCATCACGAGCTTTTCGCGACAGGTGTACCCGTTGGATATCAGCCATTCCGCGGCGGCTATGTAATCATCGAAAACGTTCTGCTTTTTTTCGAACATTCCCGCCTTATGCCATTCTTCCCCGTACTCTCCCCCGCCGCGCAGGTTCGGGACGGCAACGATACCTCCGGATTCCAGCCAGACCGCATACTCGGATTTAAATGCAGGAGTGATCGGGATATTGAATCCGCCGTAGGCATACATGAAGCACGGGGTGTTTTTCTTCGGTTCAGTCCCTGTTCTCTTTATAATGAACATCGAGACTTTCGTACCGTCTTTTGAATCATACCAGACCTGCTTCGTTTCGTAGTCATTGAACTTGAAATCGATATGAGGCATAAAATACTGTTTAGCTCTATTTCCGTCCATATCATATTTATATATCGCTGACGGTATAGTGAAAGACGACAGCCAAAGCCACACTACGGAATCCTTCTGTCTGCCCCATATCCCGGCTGAGCTTGCCCCGGGCACACAGACATCCTGAATGTAATTGCCTTCAAGATCATAGATCTGGATCAGGGAAAAAGCGTTCTTCAGATAAGTCACGTACAAAAGGCCGTTTATGATCTTAAATCCTTCCAGATTATAATCCTTTTCAGGAATGATCTCTTTCCAGTTATCCTTACTGCATTTTTCTGTATCGGTTACAAATATCTTCCTGTTCGGAGCGTTTTTATTGGTTGAAATATATATTTTATCACCGAAGAATTCGGCGGAATATTCCGCATCGAAATCATCCGTGAGTACTTTAAGCTCATCATGACCGGTTCTTTTAAAATATATCGAATTCTTATAGAACTGTCCGATGCCTACTATGAGATACCTGCCGTCTTCCGAATGATATGCGCTGTACCAGTTCTCTTTGACCTCAGTATCGTAATACAGCTTTTGATCCTGATCTCTGACTGTACCGAGCTTATGGTAATAGACCGACTGCCAGTAGTATTCCTCCCCTTCCGGAACTTCGCCTTTCAGTGGAAGTGCGACATAATAAAAACCTTTGCCGTCCGGGTCCCAGTCATATACATGCTGCCTCCAGCCTTTCACTTCATCGCTTAAGATATTCCTGTTCTCAATCTCCATAACTTTAAGTACGGGAGCTTCATCGCCTCCTTTAGCCACGCCGTAAGCAAGATATTTACCGTTCCTTGATGCCTGATAATAAGCTAAGGTCTCATCCTCCGGCCACTGATTCGGGTCGATCAGTACCTTAAAAGGTGAATTCTCATCTTTCTGAGTATAGAGCACCCATTTTTCTTCATCAGCTTTCTTCTTATACTGGAGCACTCTTTCGCCGCACAGGACTTTTTCCGGTATGCTCATCTGATCGACTTTCATCAGGCCGATCAGTCTTTCCTTAAGCTTACCTCTGAAAGGTATTTCCGAGAGAAAACTCTCAGTAAACTTATTCTGAGCCTTGTCCCACGCAAGAACTCCGGGATCTTTATTGTCCTCAAGCCACCTGTAATCATCTTTGATCTCTGTGCCGTGAAGCACATCAGTAACTTCAACCTTTTTCGTTTCCGGGTAATCGAATTTCATTCACTTCTCCGTTCATTTTCTGCATATATATTTAAGATCGTCCGCTTCATTTACAATAACATCAACTGTATTCTCTATTATTTCAAAACCGGCCTGTGAAAATTCGTTCAGGATATCATCCGCTCTGCCTATATATCTTCCTGCTATCCCGTTCTTGACCATTTCTCTTTTCTCATTGAAAAACTGTTTAATATCTTCAGGTATCGTATTACTCATCGTTATTCCTGCGAACAATCCGCCACATTTTAACAGTCTTTTAACTTCGGAAAGCATTTTCTTTCTGTCCTCACCGATAATGCAGTGCAGGCAGTACGAATCGATAATAATATCGAAAGAATCGGATTTAAAGCCTGTATCTAGAACATCTCCAACTATGAATTTGGCTTTATCTGTCCTTTCCTTCGCCCATTCGACCGCAGTAGGCGAAATATCTATTCCTGTAACATCAAAACCTTTTTCAGCTAGCATGACCGCAAGCTGACCGTCACCGCAACCGAGTTCAAGCACTTTCGGTTTATCAGTTTTACAGAATTCAGCAGCTTTAAGAACAAGGTCATAAAGACTAACGATATTCTTTTCGTCATTCCAGCCTTCCCGCCCTGAATTTTTAAGATATTTATATTGATTCTCGTGAATACCGTAATAGTCTGTTTTAGTCATTTACTTACAGGGTCCGTACTCGCTTTTATATAATAGAATTTCTTATTAAGACTGTCAGCTTGTGCCGTGTTCCATGAATTTACTGCGGTAGTATCGATAGCCGTAAAATTCGAGTCAGGCCTGTCTGAACCGTAAACAATATATGAGCCTGCATTCGAGACAGCTTCCCAGTTGATCGAAACATTATTCGAATCATTCTCGAACGAAGTGATTACCGGAGGATAGATAACATAACCGTCAGAATCCGTTTTAATCAGATAAACTTGGCTACTTACCTCTGGGTAGTTATTTATTAAATCTGCCATCCCACAAAATACATATGAATTATCACTGCTTCTAATAATATTTCCGGTACCTTGATCATCATATGAGTTACCGTAAAATCTTTCCCAAAGAAAATTACCTGCATTATCTACTTTCGTTATAAATAAATCATTTAGACTATTGTTGTTTGTACCTATAAAAGTAAATCCATCTTCGTTTGAATTACATATACTGTTGATCCATAAGTAATTATAATCCGGAACATTGTAATATCTCATCCATTCTGTATTCAGATTTGATGAAAATTTTAATATACAGCAGCCTTGGTTAAATTGAACCGGCGGATCAGGAGGAAAAGTTGGCGGAGGTGGCTGCTCTCCTGAGTTTACATATCCTGTCATCACAAAGCTACTGTCAGTTGTAGCGCAAATAGATGTACATAATTTATTGTCGCTAGAATAATTTATTATTCCCTCTTGAATAATTTCACCTGTTTGATCAATATGTATCGCCCATACTTGATCTCCTGAATTGCATACTAATAAATATCCTCCTGAGAAGTTTCTGGTAATAGATACTCCTTCGTCTATATCTTGAGAATCATATACTTTTTCCCAAATTTTTCTACCATGTGAATCTGTTTTCATTAGCCATGCATCACATGTACTTATTGATGTTTTCTTTGAACCAAGTACAAGAAATCCTTCGTCATCTGCTATGATAAAATCACTAATATTCAGATCAGCATTTAACTCTTCGTATGTATCCTCCCACTTGAGTTTTCCTGTATCATCATATTTCACAAGCCATGGAAAACATTCATTAGATTCATCCAAGATTCGGAAATTATTCCTTCCTAATACTATATATCCACCGTCTGAAGTCTGTCTGACTTTTATAAAAGAATCAACTCCTTGTCCTGGTAGCATTTCCTCCCATTCCATAATACCGTTCTGGTCTGTTTTTATTAAATATCCGTCATAATCACCTATTTCAGTTCCAATTGAATTTGTTATTCCAGCTATAATAAAACCACCGTCTGATGTTTGTGCCGCATCATACCCGATTTCAATTTCAGGTCCACCGTACTTCAGATTAAATGTCGAACTGAACACTATACCTGACAGGCTCAAAATCAGAACAATGATTTTCTTCACTTTCTTCCTCTCACTTAACTTTCTTAATTCTCTCGACTTTCCAGTACAGCATGAACGGCACGGGAATGATCTCACTGCCTTTAAAACCGTATTTTATAAGGTCTTCCTTCGGAACGAAGCCGTGTTTTTCTGTACTGACTCCTGTAATGTAATACCCATGCAGATAAAGCAGGTCGGTGAGCGGCCGGAACACATCGTTCTCATAGATGACCTTGTGCATGAGTTCGTAATTCAGCTCTTTCCCTTTTAACGAAACGTGGGTCATCCACTCCTCCGAATCGAGAAAAGCCTGGATGTAGTCGGGCATGATGTCCGGGAACTGAAGAGGATAGCCGACGTCGGCGGTTGACAGTTCGATGTTTATGCTCTCATCCGCACGGCTCCAGAGTTCGTCAATGATTTTACATTCGCTCTCAAGGCTTTCTATCCTGATACTACTGGAGTATTTCATGTAATTGAACGGGAAGAATTCGTCATTCCTTCCGAATCTGAGCACGGACCAGCTTTCTCCTGCGGTCTTTTTGAGAGAATACTCTTTATCGGTCCTTGTCACTTCAATTTGAGCCTGCAGCAGAAATGACAGAAAGAACAATGCAAATGTTATTAATTTCATAGCCCGTCGCTTATTTTGTTACTAATATAATGCATCAGGGACTCAAAACAAACAGAATTATTTTTTATTTCCTGGAACCAGAAGATCTTCGATCGTATCAGCCTTATTCATCTCATTCAGTCTGAGAGATGTGATCTTGAGCCTGTTCTTCCAGTATTTATTCCCAGTCATGCGGAACAGTTCCGTTTCTATCCTGTGTACGAAAGGATATGAGGCTGATCTCACCGCAAGTTTTCTTGACTTTTTTAACAGCTCGGAATCTTTTCTGAACATTCCTAATGCGTACGCGCATCTGCTCTGAAGGCCGAAGTTGAATTTCATTTTCTCCATATCTTTTAATATTTTTGAGACTTTGAAATCTTCGCCTTTAATTCCAATAAGGCATCCCAGCACGCTTATGTTCGCCTCGTTACCGAATCTCATACCCTGTCTCTGCGGCAGATGAGACAGTTCCATCAGCTTCTTTCTAACTTCTTTCATCAATTCAGCGTCATTGCCGTTGACCGCTTTGGAGAAAACCACACCGAGCGTTTCCCACCAGCATTTGCCTGTTCCGAATTTAACGTATTCGTCCGCATATTCGTCCGCTTTTTTCAGGTCCGTTCTCTTTCCCTGACCGTAGTGATATCTGACAGCAAAGGGAGCGGATTTAATATCGCCGACATCGCAGCAGATTACTTCTTCCGCGATATTGAGAGCGAGCCTGAACGCGCCGGAATTGAGTGCTATGAACATTATTCTGGATTTAGTATAAGGCACTTCAACAGGATGATCTATCTCCAGACCGTAGTAAAGTCCTTCAAGATAAGTCCTCGAGGCTCTTCTGTACAATCCGGCTGTTCCGTAGAAACTCGCAAGGTTCGTCACTGCGAGCGGAAGATCGGAGATCTTCTGAAAATCCTTAAGGCATTTAACCGCCTTCTCGGAATACTTCAGAGCTTTCTTCATATACACAGGATCGGATCTTTCGTAGGCCAGATTAGAACATACTATCGCCCGGTCGTTAAGAATATTGAACATGGAATCAGGGGGAAGTTCTTTTATCTTTTCTATTGCATCCAGAATTTCCGAAGATGCCTTCATGTCGTCCCTGTGCATCGCTATCGTGTTGAGCAGCAGCATGTAATTCACTTTAAGCTCTTCCGGAAATGACCTTCCGTATTTTTTCAGCTCTTCAAGACCTTCCTCCTCCATTTCGCGGTCGCCGAGTATGAAGAAAGCGTACCATACGAAATCGATGAAGAACTCGATCCTTTCCTTACCATTAAAGCTTTTCCTTAATCCGTAAAACGTATCTCTGACTTTTCCGGTATCTTCTTCATATGCGTATGTCCTGGCCCGGGTCCATCTGTAATAAATATCTTCGCCTTTCAGTTCGGAGTATCTTTTCATGACTTCGGAAGGAACGCAGAATCTCGTAAAGAATATTCTTCTGGCGATGTTTAAAAGCTGTCTTTCTCCGCCTTTCCAGTCATTTATGTTCAATGCCGCATCCTCGACCAGGGAGATAAGCTCAGAACCCATACTGATCTGCCTTGCGGAAATGAACCTTTCCGTCAGTTCCAGCGCGCAGGAGTAGTCGTTCTTCTCTTTCATGTGGCTGAACGATTTTTCGTAAATATTTCTTATCAGTTCTCTGTTCTTTGAGGCCCTGTGGATTTTTATGATCTTCAGAGCCGCTTTAACTGTCTGATCGTCTTCCGACAGATACAGCATGGTAAAAGCTTTGTACAGCTTTCTAAGGTCTTTCGTTCCGGAACTAAAAATTGCTTCTGCTATCCTTTTCCTGAAGAAATAGATCTTTTTCTTTAGCAGTTTTTCGTAAACTATCTCCCTTATGATCGTGTTTGAGAACTCCATCTCCCCGTCAGCCGCGGACTTCCTTATAAGCCCTTCAGTTTCAGCCCTGCTCACTATGCTCCTGAGCACTTTATCAGCCAGGCTTATCACGTCCTTCATCACGCCGCCGTCGAAAATATCGCCGTAAACAGAACCTCCGTCAACGAAATCGGGTCCTTTTCCCGGAATAGAGTTCAGCTTGAGAAGTATGACTTCCTGCAGAGTATAAGGTATTTCGGAAGAATTTTTCAGGTCTTTTGTAATATAGGGAAGTATTCCGGTGATAAAAAGCGGATTCCCCTTCGTGGTCTTCATCAGCTCCCTGCTGGCTTTCAGGCTGATGTCGATGCCCGATACTTTTTTTGTGACTTCCTGTATCTCTTTTGCTCCGAAAGGCTGAAGTTTGACAACGAGAGGCTCATAGTATGAAAGGGCCGTTATCTTTATTCTTTCTTCAGATATGCATGTCGCTATGATATTTACGAAAGGACACCCTTCGTTCAGCATCCTGTGGAAGGTAAAAAGGCTTTTCCCGTCCGCGAAATGCAGGTCGTCGATATAAATAAGCGCAGGTTCGGTCACGGACCTGAACTTCTTAAATATCTCCGCCGAATTCATGTCCCGGAAAAAATCGCTGTTCTTGAATATATGCTCAGGCTCGTCGGAACCGTAAATACCCTTCAGCCGGATAAGATTTTTGTATCCGAGAGAGCTTATAATGTTCTCGGCCAGAACCGTCTTTCCTATTCCGGACGGTCCGCTCAAAAGAACGAACGCCCTTCTGTCGCCGGCGAAGAAATTCAGGCACGATCTTATCTCCTGCTCCCTTCCGACGAAAACACCTGAGGAGTTCCTGACTGTTCCTTTTATCTCGAAAATCTCTTTGACGCCGACACCTTTATACTCCCTTTTACCGACCGGAACAGACTCCAGAACTGTTTTGGAGGCTAAAGCGAAAGAGGAGTCGCAGAATATTCTTCCCGGTTCCGCTCCGGCGGCTATTCTTGCGGCTAGGTTGACGTTCGATCCGAGAAAAGTAAATTCCCACCGTTTTTCATTTCCGATTATCCCGCAGTATCCTCGCTGAAGCGTTCCTCCTGTACGCACCGGAATATTCAGCTTTTTTGCCTTCTTAATAAATTTAGCGAGCAGTCCGTGCATTTTTACAGGAGCGTCTGCCGCATATACCGGAGAACCTGCGGAAAGAAGTATCATCCAGCCTTTATCAAGGTATTCGATCTTATTTACATAAACAGAATGTTCTTTTGCCGAATCCGATAAAAATTCAAGAAGAGGTTTTAAATCATCTATCCCGTATTCTTCACCGATATGGATAAAAAACACAGGCACAGCTCTAAGCTCTCCGCTGAAACTGGACCTGTATATTTCAAAAATCTCTTTCGGGAATGGAACATACTTCAGCTCTTCATTTGCCCTTAAATTTTTTGAATAGCAATAAAGTGAAGATCTGTTCGTGTTCATTATCTGCGGATAATATTTACCTTCAAATCTCTCGATCCTGATCGAAAGGTTTCTGTCAATGCTCTGTGATCTGATTATTTCACCGCACTTTCTTTCGATACTTTTGATCTCCTTTTTTTCAGCTGAAATAAAAAGCGCGTCGCCTGCAAACGATATTACATCTCCCCCTGTTTCGTAAACAAAGTCAATTATTGGATTAAAGACAGCGTTCACCAGATCTCCGATCTTTTCTGCACCGTACGAGCTTTCCCGTATGAACTTATCACACAAAGGCGTGAATCCGGAGATGTCCAGAAAAAGAAAATCTTTGCTTTTATAGTATGAAGGATCGTTCAGGTATCTGGGAAGTGCTCCGGTGTTTTTCATTATTCATTCCTCCGCTATAAATATGTATATTCTATTTCTTAATTACCTTGCACATCCCGGGTCTTTCGGGCGATCTTTCAGAGTAACCGAATTTTTTATAAAATTCTCTGACTCCCCGGGCTGCCATAAGCCCGATAAATGAATTGTTTACAGTTTTTTTATTGAGAAACTTTTCGATCTCCAGCATAATTTTTGTGCCTATTCCTTTCTTCTGATATACCGGATCGACTATGATGTCCTGAATATAAAAATACATCAGACCGTCCCCTATAACTCTGCCGCATCCGATTATTTCATCGCAGTCATAAATACTTACCGAAAAAAGATCTGCTGACAGTGACCTTTCGACTACCTTGTCGTGGAACATATCCCAACCCGTCGTTGCCCTGAGCTTCTGGTAATCGGGAGTACTGAGAACTCCTTTTTTGACTTTAAAACCCATCTCAACCTCATAAAACTTATCGAACAAAATAAACATTTTAGACATCAAAAACAAATAAATTAAATAAGCAAATCGTTTGCAAAAAACGGTTTGTGAAAGTATATTCCGCACAGATTAATAACGGAGAAAGGATGGCAGCCAGGACCGACCTTACAGAAGGCCCTATAGGAAAGAATATAATCAGGCTTACGCTCGGTATGATGATCGGGATGATCGGTATGGTCGCGTTCAATCTTATTGACACATATTTTGTAGGTCATTTGGGTACGACCGAACTTGCCGCTATGAGCTTTACTTTCCCTGTCATTATGGTAGCTAACAGTATAGCCCTCGGACTTGGTCTGGGAACATCTGCGGTCATCTCAAGAACTATCGGGAGCGGTGATCACAACAAGGTTAAAAAGCTTACTTCGAACAGCCTCATACTCGGAGTGCTTTTTGTCGGAGTAATGATGATAGCCGGTTATCTGACTATAAATCCTGTTTTCAAAATGCTCGGTGCAAATGAAGAAATGATAACCCTGATCAGACAGTATATGACCGTATGGTATATAGGCGTTCCTTTCGTTGTAATACCTATGATGGCCAATAATGCTATGAGAGCCGCGGGGAACACTCTGATCCCGAGCGTCGTCATGATGAGCTCGGTAGTGGTCAACTCGGTACTTGACCCGTTACTTATATTCGGTATCGGCCCGTTCCCCAGACTGGAACTTCAGGGCGCTGCCATAGCTACGGTTATCGCGAGGATGTCCACTTTCGTGATCGCTCTTCTCATGCTCAGATACAAGTTCGACATGCTCTGCTTCAGAGCACCCTGCCTGGATGAACTCTTCGAGTCATGGAAAAAAGTTCTTTTTATCGGAATACCCGCGATGATAAACCAGTTCATCCCTCCGATCTCAATGGGGATCGTTACCAGACTTGTGGCAGGCTACGGGAAAGAAGCGATCGCAGGTCTCGGTGTAAGCACCAGGATCGAAATGTTCTCGCTCGGACCGATGATGTCTTTAGCCACCGTCATGATAGCTTTCACAGGCCAGAATCTGGGTGCTCAGAAATTCGACAGGATCCTAAAAGGAGCAAAATTCAGCAACAGAACATCTCTGATGCTCGGTTTCTTTTTCTTCATCGTTCTCTCGCTCTTCGGCCGTCCGATCGCGCTCTTATTCAACAGCGATGAAACAGTAACTTCAGTCGTAGTTCTTTATCTTTCCATTGTTTCTGTTTCGTACGGATCTATCGGGATAGCAATGTCTGCATCAAGCAGTTTTAGCGCTCTTCACAAACCTTACAGCGCAATATTTGTAAATATCGTCAGAATGTTCGTTCTACTTGTACCTCTTGCACTCGCCGGAGCGTATTTCGCCGGTCTGCCCGGATTATTCACCGGACTTTGCATATCTTTCCTCGGCGGAGCTTACTTCTCAGATATGTGGCTTAAAAGGACCCTAGGCAAACTTGCTTCGGGAGAGATCACTTAAAACAGACCGTCAATATTCCCTTCATTATCAATATCCATTCTGTAAGCGGCAGGCACATCGGGCAATCCCGGCATACGCATGATCTCTCCTGTAATTGGAACTAGAAATCCAGCGCCTGAGGATATCTGGATCTCGCGGACTGTGACCACAAAGTCTTTCGGCCTGCCGAGAAGATCGGGATTATCGGAAAGCGATTTCTGAGTTTTGGCTATACATACGGGCAGCTTGTCCAGACCGAGTTTGATTACCCTTTTCATATCATTTTTTGCCTGAGCAGTATAGTCAATTGCCTCAGCGCCGTAGATGGTTTTAGCTATCTTTTCGATCTTCTTTTCGATAGGCCATTCCCATTCATATAGAGGTTGGAATTCGTTCATGCAAAGCTCAGCTGTTTTTCTTACGGCTTCGGCAAGTTCAAGTCCGCCCTCTCCGCCTTTAGCCCATACATCCGCCACTGCAGCTACCATGTTCTTACTCTTAACGAAATCACTGATGATTTTAATCTCTTCGTCAGTGTCAGTATGGAACTTATTTATCGCAACGACCGGGCAAATGTTGAACTGCTTCATGTTCTCCATGTGCTTTGCAAGGTTCTCGAGTCCTTTTTCGACCGCGGCAGGATCGGGCACGGTCAGATCTTTGAGCTTCGCGCCGCCGTGAAATTTCAGCGCTCTGACCGTTGCTACCAGCACAACCGCTTTCGGGCTGATACCGGCCGTTCTGCACTTGATGTCCAGGAATTTCTCAGCGCCGAGGTCGAAACCGAAGCCTGCTTCGGTGACAACATAGTCGGAAAGCGACATGCCTGTTTTGGTCGCTATTATCGAGTTGGTCCCCTGCGCGATGTTGGCAAAAGGTCCTCCGTGTATTATTGCGGGTGTTCCTCCTATGGTCTGTACGAGGTTGGGTTTTATCGCGTCTTTTAAAAGAGCCGCCATCGCGCCGTTCGCGCCCATGTCGCGGACAAATACCGGTTTTTTGTCATGGCTGTAACCGATGAATATATTTCCGAGCCTTCTCTTTAGATCATCCATATCTCTGCTCAGGCAAAGGATAGCCATGACTTCCGATGCGGCTGTTATATCGAACCCGGTTTCGCGCGGGATGCTGTTCTTCGTTCCCCCAAGCCCTATTACAATGTCTCTTAAAGACCTGTCGTTCATATCCATCACCCTGCGCCAGCTTATGGTTCTGGCATCAAGACTGAGTTCGCTTTTTTTATTCTGAAGCTCATTATCTATGAGGGCCGCAAGAAGATTGTTAGCCTTCTCTATCGCTGAAATATCGCCTGTGAAATGCAGGTTGATGTCCTCCATCGGAAGAACCTGTGCGTATCCTCCGCCTGCCGCACCGCCCTTGATTCCGAATACGGGACCGAGCGAAGGCTCTCTCAAAACAACGGTCGATCTTACACCGAGCAGATTAAGTCCCTGACTCAGACCTATTGAGACAGTAGTTTTACCTTCACCGGCAGGTGTCGGAGTTATCGCGGAAACAAGTATCAGCTTTGACCTTTTTACTTTTTCCTCATCTATCAGCTTCAGCGGCAGCTTAGCTTTATATTTACCGTAATACTCGAGGTCTTTCTCATCAATACCCAGTTTTCCGGCTATAGCCGAAATATGCTCCATCTTCGATTCTCTTGCGATTTCAAGATCGTTCTTCATCTGGCTGCTCCTTTCTGTTTGATCAAATAAACTTTGTGTATCTTTTTATCCCTGAAGCCTTCCGGGATGGTTCTTGTGCTTATATCCTGAATTTCAAAATCATCTTCAAGTTCTATATCCATTTTGAATTTTCTTGAGTTAGTGCTGAAAAATATTATGCTGTCTTTGTTTCTAAGCAGTCTTGCTGATCTTTTTATAAGTTCGGGGTGGTCCTTGTTGACATCGAACATTTCATCCATTTTCTTCGATCTAGAAATTGTCGGCGGATCGATTATTATCATATCGAATTTCTGATCCTCTTCCGCAGCCCTGTCCAGAAATTTCATGCAGTCTCCGCGTATAAACTTATTATCTTTCAAGTTAAACCCGTTAAGTTTCATGTTCTCCGATGCCCATTCTGTGTAAGTATTGGACATATCAACGCTAAGAGTGCTTTTTGCTCCCGCCTTTGCGCAGTAAACGGAAAATGACCCGGTATATGAGTAAAGATTGAGAACTGATCTGCCATGTGCCATTGACGCCGCGATCTCCCTTGCAGGTTTGTGGTCTAAAAAAAGCCCGGTATCGATGTAATCTTTCAGATTTATGTAAAATGAGATACAGTTCTCTTTCCCGGTAAAGAAATCCCTGCTTTCGGACATTTTCTCGTACTGTTCAAGTAAAGTTCTCTTTTTTCTTATTTTCCAGAAAATCTCACTCTCTGAAATTCCGAACACTGTTTCAAGACCTTCCTTGACGGTATTAGAAATTTCATCAGGCACTTCCCCGTCAGATACTTTACTGTAGTACTGTAAAAGGAATTTTCCCGCGTAATAATCTGCCGTTAAAGGGAATTCGGGTATGTCTTTATCATATATCCTGAAGCAGTCAGTATCAGTCCGTTTTGCGCTTTTACGGTAATGTTTGTAATTCTTTATCAGCCTGTTGATAAAAGGATGGTCGTATTCTTTTATAATTTCGATCAGTGCCACTTTTTTGTCCTTTATTATGCTGTTTTAAATATACGAATTGCAACTACCCGCTTACAAGCTAATTTTTTTCTTTAATTTCCTGAAATAATTGTTTATATTTGGATGTCTTAAGATATTTTAAACGGAAAGAAATATGAAGTATGATGGGAAGAAGTACCGGTCATTGTGGTATGAGAATGATGAGTTAAGAATAATAGATCAGAGAGCGCTGCCTTTTAAATTCAGATTGCTGAAACTTAGGACGTCAGAAGAAATAATCGCGGCTATAAAAGAAATGAAACTTAGAGGGGCTCCAATAATCGGAGTTGCTGCGGCTTATGCTGTTTTTTTTGCGTACAGGGAATCTTTGTCTAAAGCCGACCCGGAATTCTATTACGAATCAATGCTCAGCAAGCTGAAAAGGTCCAGGCCGACTGCCGTCAATCTCTTATGGGCCGCAAACCAGATAGATAACGCTGTAAAAATGGGGCTTGAGGCTGACAGGATAATATCATTCGTTAAGAACATAGAGAATAATGAAATAAACTGCTGCAAAATGATAGGCGACAACGGCGTTATGCTTCTTAAAGATATAGCGAACGCCAAGAACTTTAAGCAGGTGAATATACTTACACACTGCAATGCCGGTTGGCTTGCAACGATTGATTACGGCACGGCTTCGTCGCCTGTTTTCCGCGCAAGAGATAACGAAATGGACGTGCATGTCTGGATCGGTGAGACAAGACCCAGAAATCAGGGCGGAAAACTGACGGCATGGGAATATTTTCACGAGAATATTCCTCATACTGTCGTTGCGGACAACGCTGTCGGATATCTGATGACGAAAGGACTGGTGGACATTGTTATTGTAGGAGCTGACAGAATAACAAGGAACGGTGATGCCGCGAACAAGATCGGTACTTACCTTAGAGCCCTGGCAGCCGGACACAATAAAATACCTTTTTACGTCGCAGCTCCGACTTCAACGATCGATCTTTCGATAAAGTCAGGCAACGAGATAACTATCGAAGAGAGAGATGAAAATGAGATCAGATACATAAATGAGGTTCCAGTGATACACGAGCTATCTCCCGTTCTGAACCCGTCCTTTGATGTTACTCCTGCGGAACTGATAACCGGAATTATTACTGAAAGAGGAATTTTTGAACCTAAAGATATAAAAAGGCTGCCAATATGAAAAAACTGCCTCTTCCAAAAACCGGAACAGTTACAGGAACGGTCGAAACAAAATTCGGATGGCTGAGTTTTACTATATCTTCAAATGGTCTCAAAGAATGCAGATTCATGTTTCCCGATAAAGATGAAGCCGAAAGATCACTTAACTCGCAAGATGCCGGTTCAGAGGTTAACGAAGCCCTTGAAATCGCAGGAAAATGGTCACCGGTCTTTAAGGATTTCTTTTCAGGCAGATTAAAGTCATTAAACACCGTTCCCCTTGATTCGACTTCATGGACCGATTTTCAGAAAAAGGTTTACGAGACTGTCAAAAGTATACCTTACGGCAAAACTGCCTCGTACGGTACGATTGCCTCATATCTTGGCAACGAAAAGGCTTCAAGAGCTGTAGGGAACGCACTGAAAAAGAATCCGGTTCCGCCTGTCGTTCCCTGCCACAGAGTTATAGCTTCAGATAAAGATCTTTGCGGATTTTCCGCCTTAGGAGGTATTGATCTTAAGATGAAGCTGCTTGAACTTGAAAAAGATAATTCGCAATAATTATTTTAAATAGAGCATCCTGCCTTTAAAACTCTGACCGGCTGCATCAATTCTGTAAAAATATACTCCTGACTCAAGATCGTAGAATCTTACATTCAGGCTGTTATTCCCCTTGTTAAGCTGACCTGTTTCAAAAGCTCTGACCTCCTGCCCTGAATGATTGAATATCTTAACCGATGCAGGCGAGCTTTTTCGCAAATCGAACTGAAGGACTGTTTCAGAATTGAACGGATTCGGGTAGTTCGACGCAATACCGTCATCTGAAACTACAGTCGTAAACTCTATTGAAGTCACCGTTCCGGGGATCCTCATAAGATCTACCCATGCAGCATCCCGTCCTGCATATCCGTACTCATATTTAGAGTAATCCCACTCCAGACTGTGTTTGCCGGCAGGAACTTCATATTCGGCAAAAGTCCAGTCGATCTCCCCTGACCATTTACGGTCAGGAAGGTCCAGCCATATTGTGTTCAGGTAGAGGTCGAACCCGTCGCTGTCATACTGCGAAGATATTTTATACGCAAAAGCCGCCGTGTCAAGCCTGTCTGAAATAAAATCGATCCTGACCGCAGAATACGCTACTCTTCCTTCCTCTTCAGGAGCAGCGAGCTCATCTGATCTTAAAGAACCCGTACCGTGAAAATAATCCTCTTTATTATAAGACCATCTTCCGTCGCCGGATAGATGAATGAAATTCTCAAAATTCTCCTCAAGTTCAAAGCTGACTATCTGCGCGTTGGATGGATACGCCATTACTTTGAATGAGTCCGATGCAGTTTCCGCCGCTGTCGAAGCAGTTATGAATATTTTTTCGATCCCTGTATTTTCTCCCCTGCTTAAAATAAGGTCGGAACCCGAAATAACCGCTTCAACAACACCCTTATTTTCTTTTTTAGTAAATGCGTAATTTATCGTTTCCGATGAGAGAGATTTGAATTTCGGACCGAGAGCGATAGTTATATCGTCTTCATCCATATACACCGATCCCATATCCTCAACCTGATGAAGATCCCCGAAGTCAGCCAGTGCTGATTCGATCGCTGCTCTGATATCTTCCTCTGTCATGTAACCGTATTGCGAGAAAACAAGTTTCGTGTCTCTGCCGATTATGATCAGATGGGGATTACCTCCTGTGCCGGAGAACATCGGAAGCAGGCTGCCGAAGTCATTGTAATCGCAAATCGGGTAATTCAATCCGGCATCGTACAAATATCTCCATGAATCTCCGTTCAGGTCTTTATAATTAAAATCCGGGTTAATGCAGGCACCCGCTATGTATACTTTCCCTGCAGATTCATAATCCGTCCATATATTCCGAAGCGAAACTGCCTCTGATAAACATGTACTTCAGCCCGGCCCGAAAAAACTGATCACAATTATCTTTCCTGAAGATATCAGGCCTTTAATACTCTGCTGTGAATAAAGAATAGTCATATTGCTGTCCACATTCGAGTCTGTAAAGGAAACATCCCGCACAAAATCCCCTTGAATGTACTGGGAAAATAAAACTTTTAAGACAAACAGCAACAACAATAAGAACTTCCTCATTAGAACCTCCTTTCGATTTGAAGTTAACAATACTTCTTTTAAAATTCAATGATTAATATTGCAATTCAGACATCCGTGATTTATACTTCTGAAAGTTGAAATCAATCGAGGCAGACCATGAATAAATACGCTTTCATGATTTTATCGTTTCTTGCGGTAATATTATTCATCCTGATGATAATATTCGATTCCGTCGATAATGAAAATGTAACTTCCGTTGGGAAGGATTCTGCGCGACGGCAAGCTGAACAAAAAGTTGTTATGCGAGAACAGTCACCGCCTTCGGTCAATGAGCCAAGAAATGTTTTTCAGAAAAGTGAAACATTCACTTCATCAAAGGTTCCCGCTGACGGACTTGTCGCTTATTATCCTTTCAGCGGCAATGCCGACGATGCCAGCGGTAACGGGAATAACGGAACCGTGCACGGTGCAACTCTGACAGAGGACAGGTTCGGTAATCCCAACAGTGCTTATTATTTTGACGGAAACAGCTGGATCGAAGTCAAAGACAGCCCGAACTTAAAACCTGCAAATAGTCTGACTGTGTGTGCATGGGTGAATCTGGAGTACCGCGATGTTGATGATTATATGCGGATTTTAAGTAAGCACGGGGAAGTTACTGATGCGGGTGGATCGCACGGTTCATACCAATTAATAACCGGCAGATTAAAAGACCGAGGCGCTTATAATATGACATTAAAAACAAACCAGAAATACGATTACACAAGATCAGGTAGCAAAATTTCAACACCGGGATGGCATTTTATATTAGGCACTTGGGACGGCACTACAGCATCTGTTTATCATGACGGAGTATTAACCGGAGAATCAAAAATAGGCGGTAATATAATTTACGACTTCAACTCTCTGATAATTGGAAAAGACGGATATTACAAACACGTTAATTTTAAGGGTTCTATTGATGATATAAGAATTTACAACTCACCTATGAATCCAGAACAGGTCTGGGGGTTATATTGTGAATTCGGTTGGGCAAATCCAAAAGATTTTCAAGTAACGAGGAATAATAGAGCACCTAGAAATTCGCTGATCGCCAGCTACCCTTTCAACGGGAATGCGAACGACGCAAGCGGTAACGGCAACAACGGAACAGTCCACGGCGCAAAACTCACTAAAGACAGATTCGGCAATCCTAACCGTGCGTATTATTTTAACGGCAACAGCTACATTACTGTAAAAGACAATCCTTCGTTAAGATTGAACAATTCATTTACTTTGACAAGCTGGATACTTATCGAACCAAACGATGTGAACAATTACTTGAGGATAATATCCAAGCACGGAGAAGTTACTGATGCAGGAGGTTCACACGGTTCTTACCAGCTGGTTACCGGAAGACCTGATAAAAGAGGTGTAATTTATACAACTCTGAAGTCGGCAAGATATTTTTCCTCCGATCCGGGAATTGCCGTAACGCTTGGGGAATGGCATTTCATTGCTTCTACATGGGACGGAAAAACTGTCATTACATATTATGATGGGAAACCCGTAGCTCATTCCTCTGCTTCAGGAAATATAATGTATGATAATAACGATCTGTATTTTGGTAAAGATGGGTTTTACGACAACGCTTATTTTAAAGGATGTATTGACGATCTAAAAATATTTAATAAAGCTTTGACTGATAAAGAAGTATTAAATTTGTATAATACTAACTGATCATTTTTTCTGTAGCAATATTTTCCAAATATAATATCCCGGAACGGGAATCTGAATAAAACTCAATAATTTAACAATCGGATTGTTATAAACATCTTTACTTTTTAGCTTCAACGCTTTAATGATGAAATTTATTAACGAGTATTTAACTAACTTATTCTTTGAGAAAAGTATTCTGAATTTACCGGTATCGATTTTTTTGAATAATTCATCTTCATGCTGATATTCTCTTACATGCGTTGGATCTAAAGTTCTTTTGCCTTTATCGTTCTTATAGAAATACCATGCCCAGCTTTTTTTAAAGACCGTGTCAATATAGATCAGTGCTTCGGATTTGCTAATCTTATACAACGCTTCAAGCATATGTCCGTCGTCAGGAACATGTTCTATAACCTGAGTCGAGACTACGATGTCAAAATAATTATCAGGTACATTCTCCAGAATCTGAGCATCGTCCTGAACTACTTTTATTTCAGGTGAAATATCGTTGATCCCTTTAAGTCTCTCTTCTGAAAGGTCAACTCCCCATATCTCTTTGAATTTACTGTTATATTCACGCTTATAAAGGGAATATAAAAACAATCCGCCCCCGCAGCCTACATCTATGATTTTTCCAAAATTATTGTACCTGATTATCATATCAAGTTCTTCGGGTATCTGATCCAAAAGCAAATGCTTGTGTTTTTTAGCATATTCTTCGATGTTCATTTAAACTCCGTTTAGTTGAGCTCAGGGCTGCCTTTAACTGTTTAAATAAAACTCTCGTCGTCGTGGAGCTTTTCCTTCTTGATGAACTT
Organism: Candidatus Delongbacteria bacterium; assembly: GCA_036721445.1. Lineage (GTDB taxonomy): Bacteria > UBA4055 > UBA4055 > UBA4055 > UBA4055 > UBA4055. Next base: position 4,138 of record DAIMKZ010000024.1, on the reverse strand, counting down.
GAAGTAGATTATCAGATAGATTATAACGGCTATTGTACATACGATCGACTGCATCGGAAAATCTACGAGCAGAAGAGCTCTGTCAATGAAAAGCGACACCCTTCCCATAACCGTTGATCCGAAAGCAGCTCCAAAGAAGATCATCATAACAACAATACCGACACGGGCGGTCTTGCCTAAAATGCCCCTGTGCGGTTTCGAGAAGAAGAAATACATCAGAGCGGCAAAAGTACCGAAAATGATAACGAACCACTTGGATGATTCAAAGAATGATCCCTGGTTTATCGGTTTCATGAGATCTGTACTCTGCCTTAATATATTTTGTATCGCGATAGGAATGTAATAACCTGCCATATAACCGAAAATAAAGCCGAAATAATAATTAGCTACCCATGCTTTTTTTCTAGAGAACCGGAAAAACATTGTAAGCGCAAGCAGGAACCACAAAATGTAAGTAATATCCCAGAAATGGAATTCGACGAACATATCCTTAACAGGCATTATGAAGAAAGGATCCACTATGTATTCCCATGACAGTATCCAGCCGTATCCAAGAGCTACCCCGATAAAGATATTCTCTCCTATCTTATATAAAGGATTATCTCTGTATAAAAATGACAGAATCATTATTGTTGCGAGAACAGGTATCCAGGAAAAGAAAATGTCATTCAAAAAAATATTGTCCAGTAAAGCTTTGATATCCATATTAACCTCTCTTCCTTTTATCCATATAATAAACGATATTACCAACGATCACGAACCCGAAGATAACGAGATGTGAGAAAGTCAGGGAAGACATTCCTTTTGTGGCACTTCCGTAATAACTTTTTTTATATTTGTCGCTCACAAGCCTTTCATATTCAGCAGCGCCTCTCAGACCGTTTGCCATTCCTGTTATCTGACCTGTCTGGAGGTAAGGAACATAATCGGGGCCCATTACAGCCGTAACAGCTATCCCGAACTTGTAATTGAACCTGATCTGCATATCTACGAAAGTGGCATGATATGCCGATCCTGAGAATCCGAATATGTATTTTATATCTCTTAGTGTTTCAACATTTTCGAATATCTTACCTTCTTTTTTGTAAGTACCCTTAAAATCAACGTCCATATTGAATATCCTGATGTCTGCGTTAATGGGAACGAACTCCATATTTATATAATCAACTCCCTCCCTGGACTCACTGAATTCTTCCATTGCTGTTATTTTCTTTACGGTCTCCTTTCCGAGATTGATCCCGTTGATCGTTGCATAATAAATGAACACTTTAACTTTTTTCTTCAGACAGTGCTTGAAAAAAGCTTCGAACATGGGAAGAAGCTCAGCCTTCGAACTCGGATCAAAAGCCCAGTCGATGAAAACGGCGTCACCCTCATTCAAACTTTCTATTTCGTCAAAGATCGCCTTAGTTTCTTTTGTCGGCGAAACAGGAAAGATAAGAAAGTCGAATCCGGGCAGAAGCGGTATTATTATTGAAAGAAGAACAAGCAGATATATCAGCCTTCTGTCGATCTTCTTAAGTTTTTCAAGTATCTTATTCATTTTAATACCTTTAAATTTAAATTATTCTGACAGGTGTGATCTTTCCAGTCCGAAAAAGATCCTTATCATCATCGTTATTGATCCCAGATATCCTCCGAAAATAATGGCCCTTCTTCCTGCACTTGAAGGTGCATCCATTATCCATTCCCCTAAAACTGGTATCTGAATCCAGATCTCCTTACCAAGAGGAATCTTGCTTAGCATGACAATAATTGATGCTACAAGGAGAACTCCCGACTCGACAGATTTGGCTTTAAAGGACCTGTAGGCTGCAGAAGCAATATAAAACGCGAGAAGTGAGAATACTGTAGCCTGGAACGGAACATACACGTTCATAAACATTGAGCTGAAAGGAGTTCCTGATGAAGTTCCGCTTGTAATTCCGAGAAATATCATTAGGATTATCATTGAAACTCTCAGAATAGCATAATATCTTTCGTTATTGTATTTGATCTTGTAATAATTCTGTCTTGCAACAGAGTATACACCTACCAGAATTCCTATTACTCCTGCGATCTTCATCCCGTTAGCAAAGAAAAGCTTCTGATTTTCCTGGAACATCCCGGCAATAAAAAATTCGCCGTACCACAGAATACCTACGATCAGTCCCAGCAGTATTGGTATTTCTTTTTTCATCTTATATCATCCCTTTTGCATAATTCTTGTTAGTAAGTACTCAGCAGATCAGAGAAGAATGTCCAGTCGGAATTTATAGATAAAAATATCGTTCCAAGGAGGAACAGGATTCCGAATATCACTTTACCGTAATCTGAAAGTTTAAGGTTAGAAAGAACCTGAGGATCTCTCGAAAGATAAGCGGCGGCAGCGTAAAGTTCTTCTCCGATAAGTGTGTAGTCACAGGAAGTAATGAAGAAAGGAAGCTGTGTAGCTTCTGTAGTACCTGCAACCTGGATCGCACCTGCCGCAAAACCGGCTTCTGAAATTAACAGCGACTCTGCAGCGTAGTAACCGAAATGAAGAGCCGTTGCGGGTTTCTTTCTAGCGATCAGACCGGATAATCCCGCAGCGAATGCGAACTGGTCGCTGACCATAAAGAAACAATTATCTTTTTTATGGTCTTCTGGATAACCTGCGTCAAGAAATCCTGAAGCTATCATTTCCTCGGCTATCTGAAGAACAACAGGATCGTAAGCCGGATAAATTATCTCAGCTTTAAATTCCGCAACTTTTTTAGCTACGCTTCTTAAAATAAGCATACTCGCGATCGTTTGGGGACTTGAGAATGCTCCGAGTCCTGAATCGTATATAATAGGTTTTCCCATTTCTGTAGCCCTTCCGACAGCATCGTCAATAGCGTCCAGGCCGGGGATCCTTCTAATGAATATAGAATCCTTTTTCTTTTTTACTGTAGTGAACACATACAGGAAAAGAGCGAAGAAAAAGAACGATGCTATAAGGATATTCGATCTGAAACCTCTGAATCCTTTCTCTACCTCGAATCTGAAATAGACTTTAAACTTCGATGAAAGATCATGATAAAATTTTGTCTTAAGCAAATCCTTCAAATAAGCTTCAGTATCAGAGCTTTTGGTCTTAAGTTTATTTATCAGCATACTGTTCACATCGTATTGACCGGGTGAATTCATAAATCCTGAAATTATAGTTGTCATCCTAGATACTTCAGCAGATTTAAGTTTGTCAATGTTAACTTTTCTTGCCTCGATCCATTGGTTATACATTTGTTTTTCAAGTTTATCATCACCGGCTTCAGCCGCAGCTTCTTTTTTAGAATATGCTTCCTCTATGTCATCAGTGATCTTTTTTTCAAATTCAGGAATTTTCTTGTTTACTTCCTCGGTAAGTCTCAGCGAAATATTCTGAAGCTTTTCTTTAACATCATTATCAATATAGAGGAAATAAATTCTTTTGTCCGTAACCCTGGTTATTTCACTGTAAACATCATCAAGCATCTCGTCGAAACCTATGCTGAACCTTCTGATATTCTTATATGAGCTTCTTATTTTAGCTACGTTCTCAGCTACTTCTTTTACATCCTCTTTCGCAAAAGCTTCTTCGATCGCTTTAAGTTTATCAAAATCGCTTTTTTCAAGATACCCTATTAACGCGGGATTCTTTTGTTCTCCGGAAAGTTCTTTTTCAATCCTCTCGAGATCTGAACTTATCAGATTTTTAAGATACTCCGGTACTGATGAAGCGATTATCTTCTGATAATTTTCCTGAAGTATCTTCAGATCTTTCAGGTTCGAAGCGTCAGGATCTTTTCCTCCCTTTAAATAACTGTTCACATAACCAGTAACCCTCGGCAATAGAGTTTCGTAGTCCTTCGTCACATCCCAGCTCTCGTAAATCTTCATCAGATCCTCAGCGGCCTTCTTACACAGAAGCTCCTCGTCTGTCAGTACAATGACTGCTTCAACTGCAGCTGAAGCAGTAGAATCTGCTGCTGTAACAGAATCCGGAACTGCTTCGGTCACCGGCTCCTGTGCGCACAGATACAAGGCTGAGAAAAGGATGGAGAGTGTCGTTAGAATTTTCTTCATAGGCACCTTTTCATTTTATTTATTTAATTTTATTATTAAGCTTTTATCCATTCGTCCGTTTCGTTTTTTTTTG
>DAIMKZ010000023.1:0-26719 GCA_036721445.1 Candidatus Delongbacteria bacterium | reverse complement strand
TTTAGGACCGGTAGGTCTCAAGTCTCTTCAGCCAGCCGTCGATGAACTTGAGGTCGTTCTGCTCATCCGTGTAGTTGATGACCCTGCGCTTCAGAACTTCCGCCGCTGCTTCAATGAAATTGTCAACATCAGGTCTTTTGAGTATTTCGAGCACCTGAAGCAATCCCCAGCCCTCATCTCTTATACGCTCTTTGGGGTCGAGCCCTGTTCCTTTGAAATTCAGATAATCGACCACGGCATATCTCCCGCGCGAAGTTTCGCACAGTTCGTTGAGCATATAGAGAACATCGGGTCTGTTCGCTGCTATCTCCTTAAGAGAATCCATAGCCTTGAATATAATGAAAGCGGCCTGTATCCCCGTCGTGGAAGCCAGCCAGTCAATGATCTCCTGTTTTCGGGAGTCGGAATCGAGTTCTGCCTTACTGGACCAGGGAAGACCGGTGAGCTTGTACATGCTGATCACCGGAGGGATCGGCTCGTTCTTTTCCAGATAAAATCCGATAAGCTCGGGGAACTGCTCGATGAACGGGAATTTTTTTCCCGCCGGGAACCAGATAAAATGGCCTATGCCGAAATTGGCGAAATCCTCCTTGGGGCTCCACCATACTAGATATTCTTTTTTCGATGCGCACTCATTGGCGAACATCTTTGCCCCGAATTCACTGAATTCATAAGGCTGGATCGATCTCAAATAATCAATAAATCTGTATTCAGCCACAAATAACTCCGTCAAGTTTTACATCGTGCGGTTCTGTAGGTACTTTGTCAACAAGCTGAAAGTCATAACAGATGCCGATAAGTTCGGCTTTTCCTTTCAGCCTGTCAAGTATCTTATCGTAATAGGCCTTTCCTCTTCCGAGCCGGTTTAGGTCACTGTCGAAAGCAACTCCGGGAATAATTGCCAGCCCGATATCCCCGAAGTCAGTAAAAGGTTTTCCTTCAGGCTCGGGAATAGCATAAATATCTCCTGAAACAAGTTTTTGAACTCCTGTAAATTCCTTCAGAAACAGCTCAGCGCCGTTTATAGCAGGAAGGATGAATCTTTTTCTGTCCGCCCATGTCATTATAAGATCTCTCGTATCGACTTCGTCTTCCATCGGCCAGAAAATAAAAACCGTCCGCGCAGATGCGAAAGCAGGATGGGCTTCGATCTTTTTCATTATGTTCTCCGACCGGGCTTGCCTTTCCTGAGGGCTTATATCTTTCTTAAGCGCCTTTATTTCTCTGCGGAGCGCTTTTTTCCTTCTTACGGTTTCGTCATTCATGGCGGTTTCCGGTTAGGTTAAAGTTTGTAATATAAAGAATTAATTTTGTTCAGGGGAGAAAATTGTTTATTTTGCATGAAATTATAGGCGGAAAAAATGAAGCAGGCAGAAGCTGTTAAATATATGAAGGACAACCTCGACACTGAGGATATCAGCATAGCGGTCGTACTGGGAAGCGGACTGTCGTTTCTGGAAGATGAAATGGATAATGCGTCGCATGTGAAAACTTCCGGCATCCCGAATTATCCCATTTCGACGGTTTTGGGTCATAAGGGTACTATAACAACAGGGTCGTATAAAGGCAAAAAGATCATGATACTTGCAGGAAGGGTGCATTTTTATGAGGGCTATACCTATGACCAGGTAGTCTTTCCGGTCGAGATTATTGCCGGACTTGGAGTAAAAAAGCTTCTGCTGACGAACGCGGCCGGCGGAATAAATAAGGATTTCGGGCCGGGGACAATGGTAGCACTCGACAGATACATTGCGCCGTTCTCACCGCGGTATAAAGATCCGGTAGACGACCCGTATTCGAAAAAGCTGAACGGACTTCTTGATGATGCGGCGCTAAGGACGAACAACCGCATTGAACGCGGATGTTACGCCTACATGACCGGCCCCAGCTTCGAGACGAAGGCGGAGATAAAATACCTCAGCCTTCTCGGAGCGGACACCGTCGGCATGTCCACCGTGCCCGAGACGGTAAGGGCGAAAGAACTTGGTCTCGAAGCTGCGTGCATCTCGCGCGTCTCGAACTTTGCCGCGGGAATGACCGGCGAGCCTCTCTCGCACGCAGAAGTGCTCGAAGCGGCGAAGTCGTCGCAGGAGGGCTTCATCTCCCTTCTGAAAGAGTTCGTAACTTTACTTTAGCCCCTGATTTTCTTATATTACAGCGATATGGAAAAAGAGCTTTATACGACCGTAAAAGGATATTCGGAAAAGGAGATCGACAAGATAAAGGGTTCAAGGTTTATCGGGAGGCTCTACAGGATAAGCGGCAGGGATGAGGCCGAACTCCTGCTTGAAGCGGCGCGGAAAAAGTACTACGACGCGACGCACAACTGCTTCGCATATGCGGCCGGAACAGGTGACAGCCGCGTCACCCGCTCCTCCGACGACGGCGAGCCGTCCGGCACTGCCGGCCGGCCGATACTGGCGGTGCTCGAGGGCAGCGGCATCACTGATGCGCTGCTTGTAGTTACCCGGTATTACGGCGGCACCAACCTCGGCACCGGAGGGCTGATCAAAGCTTACACAGAAGCGGCAAAAGCTGTCATTGTGTCCGCGGAAAAGGAAAACGTGGAGATATATGACCTCGCGGAATTTTCATACAAATACGACATTACGAGCACAGTTATGAACCTTCTGAGCAAATATGAAGCGGCGGTATCGTCTGAGGATTTCGGTCAGGAAGGCCCCAATGTCAGAGTAAGGATAAACAGGGGCTTTTCACAGTATTTCGTAAAAGAGATATTCGAAAAGAGCAACGGATCTGTAAAGGTAAATATATGCTGATATTTCTGATAACCGCAGCTTTTTTATTCTCAGCCTTCTTTTCTATGTCCGAAATAGTCTATACTGTAGCGGACAGGATAAAGATAAGAGTGTGGGCGAAAGCGGGGTCTGCGCCGGCTGTCAAAGCAAAAAAACTGATCAAAAATCCCGACAGCTTTCTTATACCGATACTGGTCGGGAACAATATCGCCAACGTCGCCTATGCGACTTTTTTTGCCTATCTGGCAGCAAGTTTGAACTGGAGGTCCTCAGGCATACAGATTACATTTTACGAGACGATACTGCTGGTCATATTCGCGGAAATGATACCCAAAGTACTCGGTAAGAAATTCTCGGACAGGATAGCTTTAAAGATCATCTATCCGTTCATTTTTATAAAAACACTGCTTGCTCCTGTCACTTATCTTGTTGGAAGATTGAGCGTCAGAATAATGAAGATGATTAAGATGAAATCGGGCAAAAGCGGCTGGGTCATGATATCCAAAAGCGATATAGGTTATATTGTGGATCAGGCGGTCAGGTCGGAAACAGTAAAGAAAAGGGACGCGCATATAATAAGAAAAGTTCTCGGTCTCGAACAGATGAAGGTCAGAGAGATAATGCTTCACAGAAGAAGTATGATATCTGTCGATATCAACAGTCCACTTTATAAGCTCAGGAAGATGGTGATGCTTACCTCATTTTCCAAAATAATCGTTTACGAGAACGACCTGGACAACGTTGCGGGAGTGGCTTTTGTCAACGATCTTTTAAAAGATGATGTTAAAGAGATAAAAGACATTGTCAGACCGGCTCTTTTCGTACATGAGAACACGAGTATACTGTCTCTGTTCAAAACATTCAAGAAGGAAAGATCGTCGATCTGTGTCGTTATAGATGAATTCGGCGGATGTCTGGGTCTTGTTACTATGCACGACATACTCGAGCTGATCGTGGGGAAGGTTGACGATCCTCACGACAGCGAAGGCTCGGACAGAGGGATAATCTACAGGCCTGAGATAAGAACGTTTATTGTGGCCGGTACAGCCGGTCCCGAGGAACTTTACAGGATGATAGGAAGTATCACCGGTAAGAATATGAAAAAACTCAGGAGTCAGAACGAGACCGTAAACGGTTATATAATCAACAGCATAAAAAGGATACCGGAGCAGGGAGAAACGGTAACGCTGGACGGCCTGGAATACAGGATCGTGAAAGCAAGGAAGAATTTTATAGAAACGATAATAATCAAACTGCCTAAAGAGGGAGAATGAAATATATGAAGAACATATTTTTTACGATCTTAGTATTGACAGCCTTAGGGCAGGAGCTTTTCACGGAGGAACTGACGACATATACTGCTGTAACCAGAGGGTTCGGAATAAAAATATTCGACGGGGCTGTATACGCGGCTACTGACGGCGGTCTTATTGTGCGGGACGGTACGAATTATACGGTATATGATACTGACGACGGGATATATGAACCTGTGATAGAGGATATAGAAAAGGATTTCAGGGGAATGTTGTGGCTCGGCCATCCGGATTGTTCGGTCACTGTTTACGATATCGAAAGAAAAGAACCCGTCTATCTTGACGATATAGCTCAGTCCGGGGTTTATGAACTCAACGCTGTCTTTTCATCATCCGAGTATGTTTATATTGCCGCCAGCGGACTATTGGCCCGTTACAGATATAATGACGATTTTAATAAATATGAGATATCAGAAATTAACAGCATGACGGGAGTTGTTTCTGATGTGAAAGTCACAGCCGGAACGATCTATATTTCTACAGCGTCGGGAGCCTATTCGATAGCGGAAGACTCGCCGAACATCAATTATTTGAACAACTGGACAAAAATATCAGGCCTGGATGCCGCCGGAAGCCTCAACGGCCTTGCCGTGAACGGGGAGACAGTGTATGTTCTGGCTCAGACCGGACTTTTCAGGATCGACGGGACGGGAACGATAAAAGAAACTGTTTATAACGGAATTGATCTGAAGTACGGGTATTTCGGCGGCGGTGAATTTCTTGCTGCTCATGAGCAGGTTGATGCCATGGTAATTAGTTCAGTGCCGGATGATCTGGCATCTGCGCCTCAGATTATTTTCGGTACAGGGGATGAGAATTTCGGTTCTTTCTGCAGGTCGGGAGATATTATATATTTCACTTCCACAGGCGGATTCTCATTTTATTCTGTATCGAACGATGAGGAGTACCGGCCTTCATTCAATGTACCCAATCAGAAAGGTATACAGAAAGCCGCATTAGACGCTTCTTCGGGAAGACTGATATATCTTACGAACAGCCATTTTTCTTATATGGATACTTCCGACTATACTTTCAGCGACACCATGTACAGCGCAAAAGCCACCGGTGACGGGGCGAAGAACATTCTTGTAAATAACGGCAGGCTATATATATGCACATGGGGAGCCGGTGTGAACACATTCGATTATAACGAACCGGACTATTCATATTTTTCTAATTTCTCGTTCGGAAGCGCTCTTGAAGGCGTCAACTACCCTGTACACCCCGGAATCGCGGAGGACAGTGAAGGCAATCTGTGGATAAGTAACTGGGGGGATAAATCTAATCCTGACGGATCGACACTTGTAAGGCTGGCTCCCGACGGAACGGATCATTCATACCTGACCCGTGATTATTTCTACGGATACGATGTTTTTGCTGACACATATGACGGAAGGACATGGATATGGACAGGGAGCTCAAGACAGTCTTTCGGGGCTCAGGACGGTATCGGCGTAGGGGTTTTCGACGGAGTTAATCTCAGTTTTAAAAGAATACTGATATCCGACGGTGTCATAGATATAGCAGCTGACAAGGATAATGTGATCTGGATAGCTACGAATAACGGAATAAGGTATATCGATCTTGCCCTAAGTCCATCGGACCCCCAGAGTTTTTCATCCGTCAATATCAATAATGTTCAAACGGGACCTGTAGGCAATGTAATATACGATGTGGAAGTTAACAGCATAAACGAAAAATGGTTCGCAACGGATAAAGGCATAAGTGTTCTTTCGGCTGACGGAAACAGCTGGCGGCATTATGTTCCTATGAGTTACAGCGGATCGGTCGCGGTACCGGGAGAGATAATAAAAATAAGACTTCCGGACGCGTCAATAAACGAAATTCTTTTCATCGAGGAGGAGGGGATCGCGGTTATAGGCTCGTATAACGGACTGTCTTTTCTGGAATACGGTAAAGTATTCAAAACTGGCGAAGTAAATAAAAATGAGATACAGACAAAACCCTCACCGTTCATTAATGACGGAAGTTCAGTTATGGGATTTTATTTTCCCGAGGACGGGAACAGCTACGATACCGGAAGGATATTCGATATGAAGGGATTTCTTGTCCGCGGTGGAGAAGGGGGAAACGAATTCAGCATAAACAACGGATGGGACGGAAGAGATAACAAAGGTAAGCTCGTGTCGACAGGTATATATAAAATGATAGCTTATAATAAAAACGACCCTTCACAGAACATTACAGGCAAGATAGCAGTGGTCAGAAAATAGGTATCACCTGTAAAACGTCCATCTGACACCCCAGATCTCGTCGCGTGTACGCATGTCAAATCCTTCAACAGTACTGTAGATGTAATGTTCGTTCAGGTCGAATTTAAAGCCGCTCATGTCATAATGATCTTTTAGAAAATTGTCCGATCCGAAGAAAAATTCAAGATCCGTTATCCTTATCCTGATATTGAAGCTCAAATTGTTAGCGGTCTGTTTATTTTCACTGATAAAATATTCCGAATAGATATGGTATAAGGCCGTATTGATTTTTAATTTATCATTAAAATAATTTTCCCCGAATGTCAGTGAAGAGATGAGGTTGTTCTTAATGTCCGAGTCTTTATCGGAGCATCCGGAGGCTATGAAATCGGAATTCAGACAGAGCCTGTTATTCTTTCCCGCAGTAAAACCTGCCCTGTAGTACTTTCTTTCTCTTTCTGAAACAAGGTCGATACCTGTTCTGAAGTTAAATCCCAGATTTCCGGCACTGAAGTCACTTTCGGCAGTCAGGGAATTTGTAAAAAAGTCCGAACCTCCGTTCATTTTCTCATAATAATAGCCGTTCGCCGACGAGAGTTTTAACATCCTGATATCTTTTTCAAGAATTGCCCGGGAAGAGAGTATTGTTCCGTAAGTGTCAGAATGTCTGACATATCCGGTCAGTTCCGTATTGACCGGCCACTGCGCAGAACAAGAAAGTTTTGCGTAGCCTGCCGTACTTTTCATACCTCCGCTGTAAACGCCGGTCTTTCCTTTTAAAGTGTAGACCGGAGCTGAAAGAGTCAGTTCTTCATAAATATCCGTATCGTAGTATTTTTTTATACTGTTTTCGGATATAAAAGTAGCACCCGATCTGCTTTTAAATCTTTCGGAAAATTCTCTATCAAAATAGAAAGCGAACCTTAAAACTTCCGGTCTGGAAAGCGAGGAATCGGCATCAATAAGATATTTTTTTTCCTTCAGATAAGATATATCGATGAACGGTACGAAAGAGAATGTTTTCGGGAAATGCATTTTTACGGCGTAATTCTGCTTTAGGAACGGATAGATGAAGTTGTCGGAATAATCCCTGTTGTCCCTGTAATCCGTAACCTGAGCGAAAACAGACAGAGAAAGGTCAGGAATTACGGTCTGCGCAACATTTACCGAGAGATCCCTGAAATTAAAGAAAGCGTCTTTGTACCGGACCTCGGATACCGGAACAGAAGGATCGAAGTTTCTGGTGTAGATGTAAATTTCAGATCCCGCGCATTCCGGCGAAATATCCCTAACGATGATCTTTTCGATCATATCGACCGAAATAAAAGAAAGGTCGGATACTATCCTTCCGTAAAAAACATCGTCGATATAAAGAGCGGCCTCAGGTGAGGATTTGCCTGTCCCGTAAAAATATACGGGCTGTCCGATAATCCCGTAGCTTGTTCCGTGTGTCGTGTGAATCTTTGAAAGAACGTCGTAAATATCTCTTGCGGCAATATTTTCAATATCATTCCTTTCAAATACGGTCTCGTATGAGAACAGGAAGGCATTTAACAATAATAAAAGCGGTAAATATATTCGTTTAATTACAGGCATAATCAGAATTACGGACCGCTACCAGCCTATACTTTCCTCCGCTTCGGTGTTAAGATCAAGATCTATTATAGTACCTTCTTTGACTTTCTCGCCCCACTGTACCGACTGTCCGATTATTCTGTCGAAGCCTTTATCTATATCGGTGACATTTTTCACTTTTCCAAGCTTGAGTTTGTTCTTTGCTATCTCGCTCTTTGCGCCTTCAAGTGTTTTGTTGTAGAGATTGGGTACGATGACCATTTTAATGGACGGTCCTTTGCTTATCACGATATCGACTATGGCGCTTTCGTCTATCTCTGATCCCGCAGGCGGATTGAAGCTGATGATGCGTCCCTTGTCTATGAGATCATCGTCCGCGAAGTTCTCGACTATGTCGATCACTCCGGCTTTTACCAGCAGGTCTTTTGCCGTATCGGAATTCAGGCCTGTTATATCAGGCATGATTATCTTAGGGCTGAGTTCGATCTCATCCATCAGGTCCTCTTCCGACATTATTTCGAAAGTGATCTCCATGGCTTTCGAGACCTCAAGCTTGACGGCATCGCCCTTTCCGGCTTTGAATCCGGGCAGTGGGAACTGGCTGAGTACGATATCGGGAGATGTATTCTCAACGAATTTTTGCTCGGTGATTATCTTGAGCCCCAAATTCTCAGCAGCCAGTTTCGCATCCGATATTTTAAGGTTGACAAGGTTCGGTATCTGCACCTCTGTTATCTCGTTACTGCTGCTAAAAAAATCTTCCGGCAGTATTTTCTTAAGATTGATTACCTCAGTAAAAACCAGAGCGCACGTAATTATCGTTACCAGAAACGAGGTTATCAGCGAGATGGTAAAAGATTTCATTTTTCAGTCCTTTTTAAATTATTGAATGCTGTCGACAAATCTTTCCGCATAATCAATTTTGGAATAATCTATATCGTTCATGTTCCTGAATCCGAGAAGCATCTCGAAGTAATATTTTGCCGTTCTGTTGTCGCCTATTGCGGATTTTATCATTCCTATGTTGTAGAACAGCTCAGGATATTTGTGATATTCATCAGGCGAAAGATTGCCGAGAGCTTTAGTAATGAGCCTGTCCGCACCTGGGAAATCCCCAAGATTATAGAACAGCCAGGCCGCAGCTGAAAGGAACTCCGGGTTGTTGGGCGAATCAGCAAGTATTTTGTTGATGATCTCCAGGGCTTCGACCATATTGCCTTTGCTGTCGGTAAGAAACTTTACAAGCTCCAGCATAAAGTCAGTATTTTCAGGATAGAGCAGAAGTTTCATCCTGTATGACCGCTCTTTGAGTTCGATAATTCCGCGGTTGGAGAAAAATTTCGAGTCGTCAAAATATCTCAGACCTGTAAAATCAGACCTGCCCGAATGGTAGCTTTTTCTCGCTGTCGTGAGAAACTTCAAATCTTTTGTAATCGTAAAAAGATACATGTTGGAAACAAGATCTTCCGGATCAAGGATCAGAGCGGATCTAAAATAACTTTCGGATTTTTTAACATTGAGACTGTAATTTAATATACCGAGAAGTATAAGGTTCTCGGTTCTCTTCGGATCAAGTTCATACGCTTTTTCCGCAAAACTTATTGAAGGTATGGTCTCTGATTCGGCAAGGCTTATTTCTGAACGTGCGGAGATCACTGAAGAAGACCCCGATTTGTCATTTTTAGTTTTCTCTTCAAGGATATCCATGAACTCATTAAGTCTGAATATGTCGTCATAAAGCATATAGCTCGAGATCAGTATCTGTAGGAATTTCTCTGAAATATTGAAACTTTTACTCTCGAGGAACCTGAGATAATGACCGGATTTTGAAAAATCGTTCTTTGTTAAAAACAGTTCCCCGAGGTCTATGAGCGAGTACGGGAAAGACGGGTAGTTTGTTATAAACTTTACAAGTTCACTTTCAGCCGATATTTTCATTCTGTTTTCCAGAAGCGAGCGGTATGTTTCATAACGCCTGATGAAATTATTGAATTCATTTGAACCCAGTCCGATATACAGCTCGGACATTGTCTTTATATCCAGAAACGCAGACAGGATTTCGCTTTCCGAAGGAATATGAAAGTCGTAGAGAACATCGCCGAAAGAATTCATCACAGCGATTCGTGGAGATGAGATATCTTTGAAATACTGGCTGTATCCTTCTGAGCCTTTTCTTATGAAAAGAGGTATATAATCAGAATTGATCTTCTTTATTATCGTATAATCTTCGAACACTTTCTCGTCAGGGTTATAGCCCGTAACATCAGGATCGGAGAGGTACGCCAGAACGGGTTTTGAGAGGGACTGTGAGTATGAAACAGCTTCTTTTGTATTGTATATCCAGTTTATCTCTTCTTTGAGAATGTCCCTTCTTTTTCTGAATAGTTTGACTTTTGTTATCTCCTGCTCAAGTACTTTCTGGGGCAGAACACCGTATTTTATTGAGATCAGATTTATGTCTTCATCAAAGAATAGAACGGCAGGAAAGCTTCTGATGCCGAATTTTTTCGGCAACTCCGACCTTTCAGCTTCGTCGACCGAAAGGAAGATCATATTCCTGTAGTTCTTCATGAATGCGGGATTAAATATCGTATGCTTCAAATAGTTCTGCGAATCCTGAGACCTTGAATCCGACATTACTACTATTACAGGCATTTCATATTCTAGGGCAAGCTCCTCAGCATGAGAAAAGTCCCTTGCGTTCTTGACTTTATTTGCTTCCGTTTCCCTGACCATTGACAGCATTCTTTTGTTAAGAAGTACGGATTCCTTGATAAAAGATACAATTACGCCAGGATCAGTCACATTTCCCAAAACGTTCTTAAAGGATTTTACCTCATCTTTATTCTGATCGACCCAGACAAGTGAAGGAAACACATCGATACCGAGTGTTTTAAGCAGCTCTGCATCCTTATGTCTGGAAAGCTTCAGGAGAACTACATCGCCGGTTTCCCTTATAACATTCTGGTGAAGAAGAGTATGCTCTAAATACTTTGAGCGGAGTTCCTGTCCGTCGAGAGCGGCTACAATAAGCGGCTTCTGCTCTTTTAAAGAAGCCTGTCCGGCTTCATCCCACGAACTGTACCACTTGTTCTTAACTCTTGAAAGAGAATTTTCTTTCTGCTGGATCGAGTCAGATATCAGTATCATTTTCTGTATATCTCTCTGCAGTTTTACCAGTTCTATCCTGTTCGGGAACGTCTCAAGGCCGCTGTTGATGTAACCCAGAGCTGAAGACGGATCATTCTCAAGAAGGCACACATTAGCCGATTCTGTATACTTCCGGACAGAACCTTCCGGCAGTTTCTGCAGTATATCTCTCGCCCCAGAAAAATCTGAAAGGCCCTTCCTTATCTCAATTGCGGTATCAGCCGAATTAGGAGCTTCCTCATTTATCATAAGAGCCGAATCTGAAAGTGCTTTTGCTCTCTGAATGTTAGAAAGTGAGAGTTCGATCCGCGCAAGACCATTGTACGCTGCGGCCGTTTCAGGGTAGATATCAAGTGCTCTTCGGTACATCGCCGCAGCTTTATCCCTGTCCTTAAGTACTGATAAATACGCTTCTCCGCTCTTTACGAAACTCATCGGATCGCCGGGATATTCTTTCACCAGAATTTCTGCAGTTCTTCTGCATGCGGTTCTAATTTTTAGCATACTGTACAGATCGAGCCTGAATAGATGAAAATAAATGCTTTTTAGACCGGAGTCATAGGCCTTTCTCATCAGAATGTAAGAACTGTCAAGCTGATTTCTGTCTGTATGGAATCTGAAATACGACATCGCAAGATAGAATGCCTTTTTAGGATCATCCGGCTGTTTTGAATACATATCAGAGTAATAAGACAGAAGTTCCTTGCCGTCCTCTGTATCCGCAGACATTATGTTGTAATAGTTGGATTTAATATTTTTTTCGCTGCGTAGATCTTTTGTTATCTCTCTCGCTTCCGAAAATTCAGACCGGAAATAGTTTTCCTCGAAATCGGTGAAATGATCGAAGAAGAACACGAATACAAGTAATATCAGAAAAAGAGCGGTCCCGAATGCCGGAAGAACTAATTTCAGCATAGTATCGATATTCATTCTGCTGCCGGCGGATTTTCTTCCGGGAGAGTGAGACGCTTCGACGTCGGTCAATACCTGGTATACCTTAACTTTTTCCTTAATGTTCTTGAGTCTTTTGTTCCCGATAAGTTCGCATTTAATATCGTCCTGATTACCGAGAAGTATAAGAACTGAATGAGTGATCACGATGCTGCCGGGCTGAGCCAGAGGCCTTATCCTTGAGGCTATATTTACACCGTCGCCGAAGATGTCGTCATCCTTTATGATCACATCTCCGATGTGGATGCCTATCCTGACTGACAGCTCTCTGGATTTGGGTACTGTAGCGTTCCTGTCGGCAAAATACTTCTGAAGCTCCTTGGCGCAATACACGAGCATGACAGCGCTTTCAGACTCCACCAGTATCTCATCCCCGATATGCTTGATGATCTTTCCGCCGTATTTGGCGGATATCTCTGTCACGATATCCTTATGCTTCTGGAGCAGTTTAAGAGATTCAGACTCGTTGTTCTGCATCATCTTAGTGTACCCGACGATGTCGGAGAACATTATTGCTCTAAGTTTTCTTATAGTATTCGGTTCATCCATTACGGTCCCGCCTTAAATTTATACGGAGAATTGATCTTATTTTTTTTCGGCCTCAGCTTTAAGAAGCTCTTTTCTTACGAGCTTGATCCTGCCTTCCTTATCTGTTCCGATATATTTTACTTTCATTTTGTCACCCATTTTGAAGTGGGCTTCAACATTATCTATTCTCTCGAGTGAAAGTTCGGAGACATGTACGAGACCTTCGATCCTGGGCATTATCTCCACGAAGACGCCGAAAGGTTTAACTCCTCTAACTACGCCTTCGTAAATTTCACCGGGTTCAGGCTTCGCGAACATAGCCTTTATATGTTTAAGAGCGGCTTCTCCGTTCTCTCCTTCGGAAAGTATCTTTATAAAACCGTTGTCGTCAACGTCGATCTTTACACCGAATTCGGCGATAATTCCCTTTATGTTCTTTCCTCCGGGTCCCACGAAAAGTCCGATCTCGTCAGGCGAGATCTTGAAGTTAAGGATCCTCGGAGCGTGTTCGGAAAGCTCCGGCCTGGGTTGGGATATCGCTCCGTTCATAATTCCGAGAATGTGTTTTCTTCCCTGTTTAGCCTGCTCAAGAGCTCTTTTCATAATGTCGATCGAGATACCCTGTATCTTGATGTCCATCTGATATGCGCAGATCCCGTCTTCCGTTCCGGTAACTTTGAAGTCCATGTCACCAAGGTGGTCCTCATCTCCGAGTATATCGGAAAGAATAACGACGTCATCGCCTTCCTTTATAAGGCCCATAGCTATTCCGGCGACCTGCTTTTTGACAGGAACTCCGGCAGCCATCATTGCCATGGAGTTCGAACACACGGACGCCATTGAGGACGATCCGTTGGATTCAAGTATCTCGGATACCAGCCTGATCGTGTAGGGGAAGTCCTCTTCCGCCGGCAGGACGGGTTTGAAAGATCTTTCCGCAAGATTTCCGTGGCCTATCTCTCTTCTAGAAACGCCTGTGATCCTTTTCACTTCGCCTACGGAAAAAGGCGGGAAATTATAGTGAAGGTAAAATTTCTGTTCTTCATTTTCATAGATATTCTCGACTGTCTGAGTGTCGGAATCTCCGCCGAGAGTACAAACGCCTAAACTCTGGGTTTCGCCTCTTGTAAAAAGCGCAGAACCGTGAACTCTGGGCAGTATATCGAGTTCGCAGGTGATCTGTCTTATCTGATCCGGTTTCCTTCCGTCGATCCTGACCTGATTTTTTATAATGTTCTTTCTTACGATATCTTTTTCCAGATCGTGCATGACCGTAACGAAATGCTTTTCGTCCTCAGGGAATTCATCCTCGAGCGCATCAACTACATCCGCATAAAGAAGTCTTCTTGCCTCGTTCCTGTCTTCCTTGATCTTGATCTTTGTGAATTCATGGGTCTTAGTTTCAGAAAGTGAAGTCACTTTTTCTATAAGTTCTTTTGATATTTCAGGTACGGTATATTCGAATTTAGGTTTTCCGAATTCCTTTACTATCTCAGCCTGAAAATCGCAGATCTCATCAATTATCTTCTGGCCGAACTGAACAGCCTGAAGCAGATCGTCCTCGCTTACTTCTTTAGATTCTCCCTCGACCATTGAAATAAATCCTTTACCGCCGCTTATCACAAGCTCGATATCGCATTCTTTCATCTGCTTCACTGTAGGATTTGCAATGAACTCTCCGTTAAGTCTGCCGACTCTTACAGCAGAGACAGGTTCCGAGAAAGGTATGTCGGAGAGGTTCACGGCAAGAGAAGTTCCGATTATACCGAAAACATCCATCGCGATCTCCCCGTCCGAAGAAAGGACGCTGCACATGATCTGAACTTCGTTGTTAAAGCCTTCGGGGAACAAAGGTCTTATCGGCCTGTCGATGATCCTTGCGCTGAGTATCTCGTTATTCGAAGGTCTGGATTCTCTTTTTATAAATCCGCCGGGGAATTTACCGGCCGCATACATTTTTTCTTTGTACTCTACCGTCATCGGGAAGAAGTCAAATCCCACAGCGGGTGTTTTCTGCGCACAGATCGTAACTAGCAGCATGTTGTCGCCGTATTTTACTACGGCAGCGCCGTTAGCCTGTCTTGCCATTTTTCCGGATTCGAGGACCAATTCCTTTCCCCCCAGCATCATCTTTTTTGAAAAAAACATCGTTTCTCCTGTTTATGTTATTTATTCATTTCATTCTTGTATTCTTTCGCGTACCTCACATAACTCTCGGCGTGATGAGCGAACTTTTCCTCCGTATCGGCAGGAAGCTGTTTTATCACTTTAGCAGGCACTCCCGCAATGAGAGAGAAATCCGGAAAGCTCTTGTGTTCAAGCACGACCGATCCGGCGGCGACTATGCTGCATCTGCCGATCTTAGCGTCGTCAAGCACGGTCGCGCCCATGCCGATAAGCGTGTTATCGCCTATCCTGCACCCGTGGAGGGTCACGCTGTGGCCGACAATCACATTATTACCTATCACGAGAGGATAGCCTTTCGTCTGGTGCAGGCAGCAGTTATCCTGTATGTTCGAATTTTCACCGATTATCACATCGTCCTCGTCCGCGCGCACGGTCGCGTTGAACCAGACGCTCGAGTTCTTCCCGATCTTCACTCTGCCTATAACATCGGCGGAAGGCGCCACGAAAACGCTTTCGTCTATTTCAGGTTTGAATCCTTTGTAGCCGCATATCATTCCTTCCTCCCTTCTACCATCCTTCATCTTCGGCTTCAACATTAACGGTAATATCAACTGCTGATCCTGCTTCAAGTTCATTCCCCGCCGGAACAGACTGGCCTATCACCCTGTCGAAACCTTTATCAATATCAGTAATTCTGTGTGTCACTCCAAGTATCAGTCCGGCTTCCTTCAGCTTTCTTTCAGCGGTGACCGGGCTCGAGTAATAAAGATCCGGAACTTTGCAGTAAACAGGCTCGACCTCGACCGGTTTGGGTTCCTTTAAGTCTTTAATAAAATTCTTTATCCTGTTCTCGTCGCCGTTCCTGTTCCCGGCCAGTCTCAGATACTCTTCAAGGTCCTTTATGCATAATTCGCTGCTCCCGATCTTGTGATATGCGAAAGCCCTGTTAAAATAGGTTTGCTCAAGTTTCGGGTCAATTGAGAGCACCTGATTGAAATACGCTATCGCACCTGTAAAGTCTCTTCTCTCGTAGCTTAATACAGCCTTGTTGTTGTAGGCCATTGCAAGTCCGGGATCGAGCTCGAGCGCTTTATCGAAATTACTCTCTGCATTGGCAAAATCTTCCATAAAATAATATACAAGACCTCTGTTATTGTATATCTGGGCTATTTTAGGGTCAAGCTGGATAGCTTTTCCGTAGTGGACCAGGGCGTCAATGTATTTTCCGGCTTCCTGGGATTTAAATCCCTTGTCGAACCAGTCGGAGGCCTCCAAAGATCTCGCGATGTTCCGGCTCTTTTCAGCCTTGCCGCTTTTTGTCTTCCTCAGATCTGATATTTCCTTTGTAAGTTTGTCGTTCAGCTTTTTCTGCTCCTCGAGCATCTTTCTCAACTGCGCGTCATCCTGTACTCTGTTCAGCCTGTCTTCCAGAAATTTCGTATCGATCTTAGCCTCAATCACCACCTCGACGGCAAAAGTGCCTTCGACCAGTTTGTTCTCCGCTGAGATTATTTCGGTTTTCAGTATTCCCGCCGTATAGGTCTCGATCTCGTCCTTTGTGACCGTATGGTCTTTTAACTCCATGCGGGACTCAAGATAGGTGCCGGCCTTTTCCAGAGCGTTTCTCTTTGCGTCGTTGACCGCGAATTTTTTTGCATCGTCAACTGTAATGCCCGAACCCATGAAAGATATTCCGGTACATTTCATGGTTATGATCTTATCTTTAAATTCTATATCCTGAGACTTCAAAACTGACAGACCGATAAGAAGGACAAGCAAGAAATGTTTCATCATAGTGCATACCCCTGTTCGTACATTTTTTGAGAAAAAAGCGGAACGGGAAATCCCATTACTGAAAAGAAACATCCGTCGATCTTTTTAATGAACTTTGAGCCGTAGCCCTGAATGCCGTACGCTCCCGCCTTGTCGAAAGGTTCGTGAGTATCAAGATATGCGTTTATCTGTCCGTCTGTCATTCGGAAGAACTCCACTTTCGTTTCGGTAAACTCCTTTACAACGGTGTTCTTGTAGGCGTCTGAAACATAGAGCGAAGTGAATACGCTGTGAACATTTCCGCTTAAAGTCCTCAGCATTTCGAATGCATGGTCCCTGTCATCAGGTTTATTCAATATCCGACCGTTTATTACAACGATCGTATCGGAAGCTATTATGAGCCTTTCGTGGAACATGAGCGCCTTTACGGCTTCGCCTTTCTGCTCTGCCAGGTCGATAACGATGTCGCCGAAACTCTCAGCTCCTCTGTGAATTTCCTCTATCTCCGCGGGTTTTACGGAAAATTTGATCCCGATATTCTCAAGAAGTTCTTTTCTCCGGGGCGACTTCGATGCTAAAATTATGTTCCTTTCGTTTATGTGCATAAATCCCTAATATTCGATCTTTCTTCCGTCAGGCGCAGTGATTATCACCCTGTTGCTTTCATTACTGTCCGGATTTTTATCTACATAACCTATTACTTTAGAGTCGATGTTGAACGATCCTGCGGCCGACATTACTTCTTCCGCATATTTTTCAGGCAGTATGATCTCCATACGGGATCCCATATTGAAGACCTGATACATTTCGGGGTAGCCGGTTGCGGACGACGATCTGATCAGCTCGAACAGCGGAGGAATGTCCATCATCGAATCCTTGACATAGATCACGCCCCTGCCGAAGCTCCTGCACTTGACCTGTCCGCCGCCTGAATTGTGAACTATGCCGTGTATGTTCTTTCTTCCGATCTCGTCAAAGACCTTCTTCATCACCGGCGCATAGGTTCTGGTGGGCGAAAGGACGGCCTGCCCCACGGTCAGCCCGCCGTGCCCTAAATCGTCTGTCAGTTTATACTTGCCGCAGTAAACATAGTCTGCGGGGGTCTTGTCGGCGAATGACTCAGGGTATTTATCCATATATATTTTAGTGAATACATCGTGTCTTGCGGAGGTCAGTCCGTTCGAGCCCATTCCGGCGTTATAGCTGTTCTCATATGATGCCTGACCGTGGCTGGCGAGAGCCACTATCACATCCTCGGGCGCAATGTTCGAGTTGTCGATCACATCAGCCCGCCGCATCCTGACCGCTATGGTGGAATCGGCGATGACGGTCTTGACCAGATCGCCCACATCGGCGGTCTCGCCGCCGCATGACCGGATGCCGACGCCGTTTTCGTTAAGCATCGTTATCATTTCTTCGTAGCCGGCGATGATCTCTTTTATCACTTCTCCGGGAACAAGATGCTTGTTCCGTCCTATCGTGTTCGAGAACAGCATGTTCGATACGGCTCCCGCTGCTATCACATCGTCAACGTTCATGACCAGAGAGTCCTGGGCTATTCCGCGGAACACGCTGATATCGCCGGTCTCCCTGTAGTAGATATAGGCCAGCGATGATTTTGTTCCCGCGCCGTCGGCATGCATGATGTTGCAGTAGTCGTCATCTCCGCCCAGAACATCTTCGATGATCTTGCAGAACGCTCCGGGAAAAAGACCCCTGTCCGCATTCTTTATCGCGTCGTGGACCTCGGATTTTGAGGCGCTCACGCCTCTTTTCAGATATCTGTCGTCATAATTAGTCAATTATCATTCCTCCGATGAGGCTTTTTATATCTGAGATGTTTCTTTCTTCAATAAATTTTCTCACTCCTTCAGCTATGGTCTTCGCCGAAAGAGGGTTAGTGAAATTCGCCGTTCCGACCTGAACAGCAGTAGCTCCGGCGAGAAGGAACTCGATCACGTCTTCGGCTGTATATATTCCGCCCATTCCGATCAGCGGGATCTTTACCGCTTTCGAACATTTGTAAACGGCCTGGAGCGCAACCGGTTTTATAGCCGGCCCGCTGTATCCGGCGACGACCGATTTGATCTTAGGCTTGAACGTTTTCAGGTCGATCGCCATACCGAAGAGCGTGTTGATGAGCGAGAGCGAATCTGCTCCTTCGCCTTCAGCCGCCTTCGCGATCGCGGTAATGTCTGTGACGTTCGGAGAAAGTTTGACCATCATGTGCTTCTTATATACTTTTCTGACCTCTCTCGTCACCTCCGCGGCCACCTTCGGGTCCGTCCCGAAAGCCACTCCGCCCTCTTTGACGTTCGGACAGGAAATGTTCACCTCGATGCCGTCGATGCAGTCTATTCCGTCGAGAGCTTCGGCTACTTTAACATAATCCTTCAGCTCTTTTCCTGCGACATTCACTATTACGACGGTGTTCAAAGTTCTGATCACAGGTATTTTCTTTTCGAGAAATTCATCTAGCCCCACATTCGCAAGCCCGATCGAGTTGAGCATCCCGAATTCCGTCTCCGCTATCCTCGGCATCAGATTTCCTATCCTGACCTCCGGGGTTATCGCCTTCGTCACGATCCCTCCAAGCGCGGAAAGGTCGTACAGTTCGGCAAATTCCTCACCGTACCCGAAAGTCCCTGATGCTGTCATCACCGGATTTTTAAGAGTGATTCCTCCGCCTATGTTCACTGATAATTCTGCCATTAACACGCGTTCCATAATGCATAATTAATTATAAAGCTTGAAATATAACAAATTTGTGATAAAAGTCAAACGATATTAAGTTTACACAGCTTCTGTCAGCCAAGGAGTTTTATAAAATACCAATTCGAGAATGCGGCTAAATATCCCTTGAACAGCAGTTTTTTGACTTCTTTTCTTGTGATCTTGTAGGTCTGGTTGTTATTTATAAAAATATCGAGATCGCGTTTTATGCCGTTGATTGTGGCGACTGCCAGGACGACGGGCCAGATGCAGAAAAGCCTTATCCTCCACAGTCTTACCGGAACTGCTTCGATATATTTGACAGCCGCTTTTAAATGTTCTTCGGCTCTGCTTATGAGTTCACTGTAAACCGCTTTTATCTGAGGAATTTTTTCACTTTTAAAAAATTCTTCCAGTGTAATTCCGTACTTATTCAGAAGGTCGGCCGGAATAAAACACCTGCCTTCAGTAAAATCCTCTCTTGAGTCCTTGATTATGTTCACATACTGCAGAGCCTTTCCGAACGACACTCCGTTCTCGAACATGACTTCGCTTCCTTTTTCAGGAACTTTAAAATGTTCCATAGTGAACATTCTGGACAGAAGCTCCCCTACTGTCCCGGCGACATAGTAAGTGTATTCCTCAAGTTCATCCATGTTTGCCAGCTGCACCTTGGGATTATCAGACCCGAAAGCGTATTTCTTCATGCCGTCAGCCATTTCAGTCGTCCAGTCGCGTATGTCAGACTTAACGATATCGGGAAAAGTATCGAGGCATTCAAAAACCTCAAAAGCGTTCTCAAGTATCACTTTTTCAAAAGGTTTAATGTCTGAAGTCGAAGATATTTCTGCAAATATATTGTTGTTTACAGGAAAGTACGAATGATCTCTGATGCTTAATACCGCCTGATGAAGGGCTTCCTTCTTTTTTTCGACCGTGATATCGTAAGCATCCTCCAGAGTGTCAAGCAGACGGCAGATAAGATAGGAATGCCCGACATAGAAATGAAGGTCTTTCGGAAGGATCTTAATGGACGGGTAGAACGTCCTGGAAACTTCTTTCAGCCAGATATTTCTTTTTTCTGCGAATTCTGTTCCGTAATACTGTTTATCCATTTACACCGCAGCTTCACTGAATTTATTCAACTCTCTGACAAAATTGTCAATATCTTTAACTTTATGGTTCTTGCAGCACTCCTCCACTGTGGCGAACCTGTTGAGCTCGCAGGCGGGGCACCGCATACTTTTTTTAATAAAATACCTCCTTGCGGAAGGACATTTTTTGAAAATGTTGAGAATGAGGTCATTTTTCGATACACCGCACATATACTCCTCCTTCAGTCCAAAAATTTTGAAGCGGTAACGATAGCAGCAGTTTCCGCCCTCAAAGTCCGTTTGTTAAGTTTTATGGGCGCAAAACCCGCTTTTATCATTAATTTCTT
Source organism: Candidatus Delongbacteria bacterium (assembly GCA_036721445.1). Lineage (GTDB taxonomy): Bacteria > UBA4055 > UBA4055 > UBA4055 > UBA4055 > UBA4055. The sequence goes on along the minus strand of DAIMKZ010000023.1, from coordinate 6,177 downwards.
CTCGTCAGAAGTAAATCCCCCCTCAGGACCCACAACGGCGAGAATATTTCCTTCTTTTCTGATCCTAAGTTCATCTCCGGTCATATCCGAAAAATACTTTCCGTCAAAACCCCCAAGTTCCGTAATATCCTTGAATTTAAGAGTATCCCAGATCTTAACATCTAAGCTTCCCCCGCACTGCTTTAAAGCCGAGATCATAGACGGCCTGAGGGATTCTGTTTTCATCTTCGGAAAAGAAGTCCTGTCTGAGATAAAGGGTATGAACCCCCTTATACCGAGTTCAGTCAGTTTCTCCATTAGAAGCTTCATCTTTGAGTTTTTGTTCAGCAGAGAAACTGCAACAGTAAGTCTGACAGCTGAATATTCAGAATCCCGATCTTCTTTCTCGAGCGGCATAAGAACGAGCTGTTTTTTATTACATTCGAGTACTTCCGCTCTGTACCGGTCCCCTTTTCCGTTTATCACATCCACCATTTCGCCCGGTTTTATCCTGAGGCTCATACAGGCGTGAAGTGTCTCGTTAGGGTCGGTAATTGATACAAAAATACCCTTTTGTATATCAGTATGTATGTAAAATGTTTCCATTGACTCCTCAACGGTTTGGAATATAAACAAAAATATTGCGCAAAAATATGATTAATTGAATATATTATTGAAAATTTTAATGTTTGTGCCTCGGACCGGGGTCGAACCGGTACGGGGTTTGAGCCCCGCTGGATTTTGAGTCCAGTGCGTCTGCCAATTCCGCCACCAAGGCAATTTTCGAAACGGCAAGATAATTATTTTGATAAGATTTGTCAACTTATAATCTTGTGATTTCGTCAGATTTTGCGTATAATGTTAATGTAAGAAAATCGCGGGGTCATTCTTGAACTTTAAAAGCATCATATTCTTTATCATCACCATAAGCACAGTACTTTTTCCGACGGAATTCTATAAACTTTCCGAACTGGAACATAACCGGGCGAAGCAAGATTCCGGAACGGTCTGGGTGGAGAACCCGATACCCGATGTCAGAATGGGGCCTTCGGAGACAAAAACTATTGATATTACTGATGTTTTCACAACAAATCCCGACACTGTCGCTTTTTCTTTTGATCCTTTTCCCATTTCCAGCAATAATTCAATAGTTACAGGAAATCTGACATATAATGAAAGTACCGGAAAAATCTATCTCGACCTGATATCAAAAACCGTTTTCGGTTCGGCGCAAGTCTCAGTGAAGGTCAATACAGAATTCGGGAGCGCGTCGGATACACTTACAGTTAAAGTGGATGATCCCGCCAGTGAATTTATTGAGTGGGGTACCGCGTACAGTTTCGATCCGTCAAACTCATTCGGCAACGGAGTTGAGGAATGGACAGCCGCAATTAACTTCAGTCTCGGAAGTACAATTTATGAACTGAGAGAGATCGAATTCGGATACGCCTGGGACGGAGTAGCGGAATGGAAAATAGTGCCTTTTGAGACAGTACCAGTCGATACAGGATTCGCTTACTATTCAGGTACAAAGAGTTTCAAAGGAGGTAACGCCACTTACATCGAAAATCTCACGGACACGCTGACGGGAAGCATAGCGGTGGTTTTTAAAACGACAGCGAACTTCATGTCTATGGACCCGGCGGGGAACAGCGATCAAACATGGATATATCCGGTCGGAGAAGATTCTCTCTGGGTTCATCCTGAGGATATTTCAGCGGATTATGCAGGGGCATGGTATATCAGGCTTTTAGTCAAAAACACATCAGGCATAGAAGAAACAATTTCATCAGAAAAGTCATTCGATCTGATAATGAATTATCCCAATCCATTCAACGGAGCAACCTTAATCAGCTGGACTATGCGGGAGCCGGGAAATGCGCAGATCAGTGTGTATAATTCAAAAGGCGAATTCGTTAAAAGCCTGATAAGTAAGAATTTTGGAAGAGGAAGCCACTCTGTAACATTCGACGCTTCGGGTATTAATTCGGGAGTATATTATTACGAGCTTCAGATAGACGGGATAAGGGCAGGTTCGAACAGGATGCTTTACCTGAAATAAGGAGGTAATATGAAACTTATCAATATTTTAATATTTATGGTAATCACAGCAAGCCTTGAGGCAGCAGAATTCTACACTCCGCCAAAGGAGAATAAATTCTCGAAAAATGCCGATAGTTTTATAAATTCCGATACCAAAGAAACGAGGGGATTTGTAATTTATTTTACAGATAAAAATGTATTCGACCAGAAAGTCTATGAACAGGCTTTAAGCTCGGTAAAGCTCGATGAAAAGACGATCAGGAGAAGAGCAAGAACGTTCAAGCGTGAAAACAATCTGATCATGTTATCCGATCTGCCTGTCAACGAAGCATATATCGAAAAGCTCGGACTGGAGAAGGTGAGAGCGGTATCTAAGTGGTTCAATTTCGTATCTGCCGAAATAAGCGCGGAAAAAGCTCTTGAGATATCGAAACTGGATTTCGTGAGGTACATCGATATTCTGCCGAAAAAGGGAAAATATCCCGAAATTAAGCAGGAAACAGGAATCGGAGGGTCGAAAGATACTTTCTATAATCTGACTTACGATCAGGTGAACCAGATAAATGTGCCCGCAGTTCACGCTCTCGGTCATACAGGCCAGGGGGTAAGGCTGCTTATCATTGACACGGGGTTCAAGAAGACCCATCCTGCTTTTGACAGCCAGACCGTGGTAGACGAGTGGGATTTTATTTTCAATGACGGTAATGTGAGCTATGACGCAAATGATGTCATTACATATCAGGAAAGCCACGGGACAAGCTGCTGGTCGATCGCGGCGGGATACGATCCGGGCACTTTTGTGGGACCGGCCTACGGATCGGATTTCCTCCTCGCAAAGACAGAGGATTATGTGAACGAGGGAATTGTCGAGGAGGACAGGATGGTCGCCGCGCTGGAGTGGGGCGAAGCCCGGGGCGCCGATGTAGCGTCCATATCGCTGGGGTATTCCGAATTCGACGATCCTTTAGACAATTATACTTATGAGGATATGGACGGTCAGACAGCGGTCTGCACGCTCGGCGCAAAATACGCCGCGTTTCTCGGTGTCACAGTCTGCAACGCCATGGGGAATTCAGGTACGAGCGCATGGCACTATCTTTCCGCCCCGGCTGATGCCGACAGCATAATCTCGGTCGGCTCGGTGGACCTGAACGGTACTATCGCGTCGTCATCATCCTACGGCCCGTCTTATGACCAGAGGATAAAACCGGAGGTAGTCGCGAGAGGAGTGAGCGACTATAACGCGAATTATTCGACGGACGGATACGGCACCGGATCGGGCACTTCGTTCGCGACGCCGCTGGTCGCAGGCGTGTCCTGCCTGCTACTGTCCGCTCATCCCGACTGGACGAACATGGACGTGCGCGAAGCGCTTATGATGACAGCGGACAGAGCATCGGACCCGGACAGCACGAGGTACGGCTGGGGACTTATCGATGCGCTCGCCGCCGTGAACTATGTTCATCTCGCCGATCCGCAGAATGTGACAACTTCGGTAGCGGGAAGCACCCTCACTGTGTCATGGTCAGCCGTAACGAACGCGCTCTCATACCTCGTCTATCACTCCGACGACCCTTATTCGGGCTTTACTTACCTCACAACAACGGATCAGACGAGCTATGATATTAGTGTAACATCAGCTACAAAGAAATTCTATTATATAAAAGCGTCGAATCAGGAAATGAAATAAGGAAGATCATGAAAACAAGGATCGGAGTTGCGGGATGCGGACACCTTGGCAAACTGCACACTAAAATGCATACGATGCTGCCGGATATTTCGGAACTTATCGGAGTGTATGATATAAATCCTGAGGCTGCAAAAGCGGCTTCAGAACAGTTTAGCTGTAAAGCTTTTGATAAACTGGAGGACATGCTGCCGCTCGTTGATGGCGTGGTCGTGGCGGTCGCTACGCAGGGGCATTACGATGTAGCGAAGAAGTGCCTTGAAGCAGGGAAGAACGTTTTTATTGAAAAGCCGATCACGGCGACCGTCGCTCAGGGTGAGGAACTTGTCGCTCTCGCGAAGGATAAGGGACTTATTATCCAGGTCGGGCAGATCGAGCGCTACAACCCCGCTTTCAACCAGCTCAAGAATTTTGCAATAGAACCAAAGTTCATTGAGGCGCACCGTCTGGCTTCGTTCAATCCCAGGGGGGCTGATGTTTCGGTCGTTTTAGACCTCATGATCCACGATATCGATCTTATACTCAGTCTGATCAAGTCGGATATTGAAAGGATCGACGCCGCGGGTGTTGCAGTCGTAACTGACACGACCGATATCGCCAACGTCAGGATCAAGTTCAAAAACGGTGCGGTCGCCAATCTTACAGCCTCAAGGATGAGCCTTAAGAAAATGCGGAAGTTCAGAATATTCCAAGAGCACAAATACCTCTCCCTCGACCTCGATACCGGCATAGCGGACATTTTCTACCTGGCCGACACAGATGCTCAGGTCACCGACGGAATGGCTGTTGCGAACCTCGATCATGTAAATAAGAAGATAATTTACTCAAAGCGTGATAAGATCGAGATCAACGCGCTTTTGGAGGAGAACAGGGATTTTGTTGAAGCGATACAGGGGAAAAACAAAGTAAGGGTCACCGGAGAGGACGGTTTAAAGGCTCTTAAAGTCGCCGATGAGATACTCAACGAGATCGCAAATCAGTTCAAAGGGAGTTAAAATGGAATGGTTCTATGTAGATATAGATGTCAACGACGAAATTATGAAGGACGTGCTGACCGAATTCGCTTTTACGATAGGATGTAAAGGTATTGAAGATCTGGATGAGACCACTTTTGAGGAAGTCAGCGGATTAAGACTGTTCTTTGAGGAGGACGAAGACCCTCTCATGATCATAAATTCGATAAAACTTTTCTTTCACGAGCACGGGATAGAAGATGTCCCAGAAATGAGATCGGAGAAGATACCGAACGCTGACTGGCGGGAGGAATGGAAGAAGACATACGAGCCTGTCGAAGCGGGCAGTTTTCTTGTCGTACCCGCATGGATGAATGTGGAGACCGACAAGATAAAGATACTCATAGAGCCGAAAATGGCGTTCGGGACAGGCACTCACGAAACTACAAAGCTCATGCTGGAGGAGATCAGCAAACACGACCTAAAGGATACGACCATATTCGATGCAGGTTCAGGCTCGGGCATACTCGCGATAGCGGCTGTCAAAATGGGAGCTTTGAGCGTCACGGCCGTCGATATCGATGAGGAAAGCTACGACAACTGCAAGGAGAACGCGCATTTAAATCACGCCGATATGCATATTCACACAAAATTCACCACTGAAACTGATTACGAAAAAGAGAATGTTTACGATACTGTGCTGGCCAATATAAACAGGTCAGTACTCGAGGAGCTTCTGCCAAAATTCAAGCACATAGTCAAACCGGGCGGGATGATAATACTTTCAGGCATACTCGTTGAAGAGAATCAGAAGATGTATAAAAGGATCAGCGAAGTGGGAGGGCTTATCGTTGACGGCTATTATGAAAAGAACGAATGGTGCCTCATCAGGCTCGTGAAGAATTAGGTTGCGTTTGCGGAGAATAATCCGTATATTTACCGCAAAAATTGCGGAGAATAACCATGTATATATATCAACATAAAGGATGGCCGGACTTCACCTGGGATGCGGACGGGATTATTACGCAGCTTAGTGTTGTGCGCAATCTTCAGGGAAAACTTCTGGGGAAAATGGAATCGCTCGGTTTCGGCTTAAGATCTGAAGCTCTGCTCGGAACTCTGACTCTCGATGTGGTAAAATCCACGGAGATCGAAGGCGAAATTCTCAATTTCGACCAGGTAAGGTCTTCAATAGCAAGAAAGCTCGGGCTTGAGATATCAGGGCTTATAGAATCAGACAGAAACGTTGACGGAGTTGTTGATATGATGCTCGATGCGATACAGAGATATAACGAACCTTTAACCGAGGACAGGCTTTTCGGATGGCATTCATCTCTGTTCCCTTCAGGCAGGAGCGGGATGTTTAAAATAACGACAGGCGGATGGAGAAAAGACGAGAACGGCCCTATGCAGGTGGTTTCGGGCTCGATTGGAAAGGAAAAAGTTCATTTTCAGGCTCCTCCGGCTTCCGCACTAAAGAAAGAGATGAAAAATTTTATCACATGGTTTAATTCT
>DAIMKZ010000022.1:0-26927 GCA_036721445.1 Candidatus Delongbacteria bacterium | reverse complement strand
ATATAAACGCGATAAAGAACAGGGACCTTGACGAGGGACTGCGGATAATGTTCGAAACTAATCCCATGCTTGAGGCTTGCGGGCGTATCTGTACGGCCAAATGCGAGGATGTATGTGCGGTCGGTAACAATGCGAAACCTGTTTCGATCAGATCGCTCAAGAGGTATATCGGTGATAAAACCTACAGGAAGAAAGACGAGATCATGGACCTTCAACCTGTAGTGCAGACCGGGAAAAAAGTCGGGATCATCGGCGGAGGACCTGCAGGACTTACGGCAGCGTTCTATCTAAGGCGTTTGGGTCACTCTGTAACTATATACGAACAGCATGATAAACTCGGGGGAATGCTCAAATGGGGTATCCCGGACTACAGACTTCCGGCAGATGTACTTCAGCGCGAGATCGATTTCATTCTAAGACAGGATGTTGTAGTCAAATACAACACGAAGGTCGGTAAAGATATATCTTTCGAACAGCTTCACAAAGACAATGATGCGGTTTTTATCGGGGTCGGAGCTCAGATAGGAAGCGATATGCCTATCAAAGGGATGGACACAGAGGGCGTTTATTCAGGCGTAGAATTTCTTGAGAAAGTCGCTAAAGGCGAAAGACCGTATGTAGGCAAAGAAGCCGTGATCGTCGGCGGCGGAAATACCGCGATGGATGCTACCAGATCATCGATCAGGCTGGGAGCTGAAGCGAAAATACTCTACAGAAGAACCGAACAGGAAATGCCCGCGAACAGGGAAGAGATCAGGGAAGCGAAAGAGGAAGGAGCGGAGCTCAACATCCTTGCGACTCCTGTTAAAATAGAAAAAACACCTTCGGGAAGGCTTAAGATCGAATGTCTCAAGATGGAGCTTGGAGAACCTGACAGCAGCGGCAGAAGGAGGCCTGTTCCAAAGGAAGGATCTGAATTTTATATAGAAGCTGATGTGGTAATAATGGCCATAGGTCAGAAAGTCGAACCTGAATTCTCTGAAACTATAGGACTCAAAGTAACCAAGTGGGGAACTTTCGAAGTTCATTCCGACACTTTAAGATCCGACGAAAAAGTTTATGCCGGAGGAGACTGTCAGACAGGACCTGACGATGCGATCAGAGCTGTAGCTGCAGGAAAGAAGGCAGCGTATTTTATAGACAGGCAGTTGAGAGGATAATTGTCCTCTCATACAAAAAAAACCGTTGCAAAACGGTTTTTTTATTTTTAGTTTATCTCAACAAGTATTATCAGCTGGAGGAAATTTATGTTTAGATGGCCGCTTTTAGTAATTGGTATCATAATGATAATTTTGTCAATGATAATGAGATCGGAAAACAAACCGCTCTCCGAAAATTCTGAAAAGATCACTCTCGACCAGGCATTGGCATATTTAAACCGGGATGAAAAGAAGTATGTCGAGATAGACGCATCTGTCGACACTTCTAAAGTTGTATACGGAACGGTCGTTAAAAAGCCCTACTACACAACAAAACCGACCGACAGAACTTACAGAATGGAGGATATTAAAGCCCGTAATGAGTTCATCGGGGGATATGTCGGAACTGTGATATCTGCAGGCCGTGTGCTGTCGGGTAATTCGATCCTGCTTCAAACAGTATCAGAGAACGATGAAAAAGAGAAGCAGGTACTGAGAGAAAGAGTTCTGGCACATGTAACCGACAGAATATGGGTACTTTCCCCTTTATTCAAAAAAAGTGATATATACGGAAGAGAAACATGGCTGTCAAAAAATGAATATGAAGGGGGGCTCATTTATTTTAAAGACCTTCTCTCAACTGTCAGAAATCCCGAAATTGAGAATAAACTGTCGGATATAATAAATTTTGCCCAAACAGAATTCGGCATCAATATTCCGGAAGATGCATTCGTACTTATAGACGGATATGGCACAGGTTTTACACCCAAAGCTTATTATCCCGTACAAGGTTCAAATTATTCCTTATTTCTTGTAGCCGACCCGAACTCAGGGCCAGGAAAGTTAAAAAGTATTACAGGGATTCTACAACCGTCACCGGCTTCACATTACGAGGATTTACCAAAGCTGTTAAAAACTGCTATAGGAAACAGGATCGGGACAATAGTGCAGGAAACAGCCGCATCATACAATACCCATAAAGAAAATGATGCAAAAGAAACCTCGACAATTGGAGGAATTTTACTTATATTTGCACTTATAGGATTTCTGAGAAAAAGGATGAAAAAAGCTAAACAAATAATTCAGAAAGATAAAAATTCAATGAGAGGTCAGTTATGAAAAAATCAGTTTATCTTATCGTGATCGCACTGCTTACAGCGATTTATTTCGGGTGTTCAGACGACGATAAAAGTCCGACCAAACCTAAACCTGACACCATTTTAAAAGTCAGTGTAATGGACAAAACTGATTCTTCTGTAGTCGCGAACTCGAACGTAGTAGTATATGAAGCCGCGACAGGGCAGTCAGTGACAAGAGATCTTACAGATGCCGAAGGTATCTGTTATTTTATGCTCGAAGAAGGTAACTATTACCTTGAGGTCACAGCGCAGGGATACGATCCTTCTCCTGCACCGAATGTGACTCCGGTACCTTTTTTCGTGGCTGTATATGATACTACAGAACAGAATAGAATGTTGTATTCGAACGGCCTGACCGATATCGGTTATATAGAAGGCAGCGTGGTGCCTGAAGTGAACAACGTGCTTCTTATTGCCGAGAATACAGCTGATCAGAACAGATATTCGGGAATATCTGGACCGGACGGTTATTTTGTGATATACAATCTTCCTTATGGCACTTACGACATCGAATCCTTTAAAGCCGCATATAAACAGACGGCGGTTGTTACCTCAATATAAGTTCAGGTTCTGTATCCGACTCCGTGACAGTTTCGATCGAAAAATATGCCGGATCATCTATTTCAGGGTCTGTTACGTTCCTTGCTACTAATGATACTCTTGATGTAGACATTGTCCTGAGAGATCCAAAGACGGGAAATGTAGTCCCCGGATTAAGAACTCATGAAAATTTGGGTAATTACAGTCTGGATAGTATCCCTGACGGCAGTTTTGAGGCATGGGCATCATTTGAAAATGACGGATACGTTCTTGATCCTGACTGGCTGTTCAAGAATCCCGGAGGACTGAATCTTACATTTCCGACTGACAGCGGTTCGGTTCTTAATTTCAGCGTAACCGGGTCAATTAAGCTGGAATATCCAACGAATCCGGCGGATTCTATATATGCTTTTACTACTGATTCCGCTACTGCAGCTGTACCTGTTTTCAGATGGACTCCGTACCCTTCAAGTAAAGAATATTTTATTGAAGTGAGAGATATAAACGGCAACAGGGTATGGGGAGGTTTCAACTCTGACGGAACAGTTAACCACGGATATATCGACGACTCTGTTACTGAAGTACAATACGATTTTGACGGAACTGCGAGTTCACAACTTGTTCCGGGAGAAATATATCAGTGGAAAATATGGGCTGATAAAGGTACTGCTGCGGACAGCTTTGTTGAACAGCTGATCTCATCATCGGAAGACTTGAGAGGATTATTCCAGGTTCCTGTACCCGAAGTTAAAAAATGACCTTAGGATTTTATTAATAGCCCGGTGCTTTCCGGGCTTTTTTTATTTAAAAGTTAGTAAAATTAAAGTTTGACAAACATAGAAAATGAAGCTATTTTTCAGTTGTTTTTTTATATGTGAAAAAATTCACAATTTTAGATTGATAAAAAAATTAAAAAATAGAAGGGAGATCGCAGATGATCAGTAAGGAAGTCAAAGACAGTATCCTCGAACTGAAGGAAAGATACCCGTGGAAAGAATCCGCTCTTATGCCTGCTCTAATGCTGGCCCAAAAAGCCGGAGGAAATTATCTGTCTAAAGAAGACATGGACGAAGTTTCAAAGCTCGTAGGAGTAACTTCCGGCAAAGCTTACGGTGTGGCTACTTATTATTCTATGTACAATACAAAACCTGTAGGAAAATTCCACCTTCAGGTAGATACTAATATCCCTGCTACGCTTGCCGGAGCTTTAAAGATCCTCGATTTTATAAAAAAGGAACTTGGAATAAAGCCGGGTGAGACGACTGAGGACGGTCTTTTTACTTTAAGCGAAGTTGAATGTCTGGCATCGTGCGGAACCTGTCCGGTAATTCAGGTAAACGATGTATATTTTGAGAATATGACTGAAGAAAAAACAAAAGCGCTTCTAGATTCGCTGAAAAAAGGCGTTATGCCAAAACCTGAAACACCCCCGTATTTCGGAGGTACGGAATGTAATGTCCTTCTGAAGAACAGACTGGTAGAGAATGCGACTTCGATCGATGTTTACAAAAAGAACGGCGGATATAAAGCTCTTGATAAAGCAATGAAAATGGAACCTCAGGCGATTACCGGAGAAGTTAAAGCCTCAACTATCAGAGGCAGAGGCGGAGCAGGATTTCCGGCAGGAGTGAAATGGGGTTTTCTGGCAAAAGGTACGGGAAAACCGGTCTATCTGGTCTGCAATGCGGATGAAGGCGAGCCGGGAACTTTTAAAGACCGTCAGATAATGGAATACGATCCTCATCTTCTGATCGAGGGTATGATAATATCCGCAAGAGCGCTGGGAGCGAAACTTGGATTCATATACATCAGGGGTGAGTTCGACTGGATCGCAGACATACTTGACAAAGCTGTTAATGAATCAAAAGCTGACGGGAAAATGGTAGATTTTGACATCATAGTCCATCGAGGTGCGGGAGCTTATGTTTGCGGAGAGGAGACCGCTCTTATTGAATCGATAGAAGGTAAAAGAGGCCAGCCGAGAATGAAACCTCCGTTCCCTGCTGTAGAAGGTCTTTACGGATGCCCGACTATTGTTAACAATGTCGAGACCCTTGCCAGTGTGCCGTTCATTATCGAGCACGGAGCCGAAGCTTTCAAGAAATGGGGCTACGAGAATAATACAGGCTGCAAACTCTTCGGAGTCAGCGGCAATGTGAACAAACCGGGTGTTTATGAATTCCCGATGGGCGTTCCTTTTGGAAAACTTCTTGAAGCAGCCGGCGGAGTAAAAGGAAAACTTAAAGGGGTCATCGTGGGAGGATTGTCAGTTCCCATCCTTAAAGCAGACGAACTCGACGGGCTGAATATGGATTACGATAACTGCATCAAACACGGAACAATGCTCGGATCAGGCGGCGTTATGGTAATAAACGACGAATTCTCAATACCGGAACTTGCTTACAGAACTATCAGGTTCTACGCTCACGAGAGCTGCGGAAAATGTACACCGTGCAAGGAAGGTTCTTATACTATAGTTAAAATACTTGAGAAGCTTCTTAAGGGACAGGGTACACAGGTTGATCTTGACAATATGGTCAGAATACTTGCTTCGGTTAATGAAGGAGGTTCAACACTTTGTCCAACAGGGCAGGCTTTTGCTATGCCGATCAAAGCCATGTACGAAAAATTCACGGACGAATTCAAGAAACTTATAAAATAAAAAAGCGGAGAAGACAATGAAAATTACCATTAACGGCAGAACCATCGAAGCCAAAGAAGGTCAGACGATCCTTCAGGCTGCGCTTGCCAATGGAATGTACATCCCGCATCTTTGCTACCACGACAAAGTCGGAGCAGCGGGCAAATGCAGAGCCTGCGTCGTCGAAGTTGAAGGAATGAGAGGGCTTCAAACCTCCTGTTCAGTTCAGCTCAGGGACGGGATGGTCATTACCACCGATTCTGAAACAGTAAAGAACGCCCAGAGACTCGTTATCGATCTAATGCTTTCTTCAGGAACTCACGACTGTCTTTCTTGCGAGCAGAACGGGAACTGCGAGCTTCAGGATGCGGCATACTTCCTCGGAATTGAAAGACCTTCAGTTCAGTACGGAGAGATCAACAGAGAATTCGACACATCATCGGAATTCATCTATGTCGAGAGGAACAAGTGTATTTCCTGCGGAAGATGCGTCGCGGCATGTAACAATACCGTCGTAAACCAGGTGCTGGACTTCGGTCACAGAGGCCACCATACTGAGATCGTTTTTGACACCGACCTTCCTATGGGAGAGTCGACCTGCGTCCAGTGCGGAGAATGTTCGCAAATGTGCCCGGTAGGCGCGATCGTTGACAAGAACGCCATCGGAAAAGGAAGAATATGGGAGCTTAAGAAGGTCGAGACAGTCTGCCCTTATTGCGGCGTAGGCTGTAAGCTTGAACTTCATGTTGATGAAAGGACCAACAAGATCGTTAAAGTAAAAGGCGTTGAAGATTCTCCGACAAACAACGGAATGCTCTGCGTTAAAGGCAGGTACGGATTCGATTTCGTAGGTCACCCGGAAAGGCTGACGACTCCGCTTATTAAGGAGAACGGAGAGTTCAGAGAGGCTTCGTGGGAAGAGGCGATAGAACTTGTAGCTTCAAAATTCAAGGCTATAAAAGATGAATTCGGACCTGATTCATTCATGGGACTCGCGTCAGCTAAAGTAACGAATGAAGAGAACTACACATTCCAGAAATTAATGAGGACAGCGATCGGAACCAATAATGTCGATCACTGCGCGCGGCTCTGACACAGCTCAACAGTGGCCGGTCTGGCCGCAGCATTCGGTTCTGGAGCAATGACCAACGACATTAAAGGAATGAAAGATTCTGATGTCGCACTTATAATAGGTTCAGACACTTCAGAAGCGCACCCGGTTATTTCCGCCAGGATCAAACAGGCGGTAAAAGAGGGAAGAACAAAACTTATCGTGATAGATCCTAAAAAGATAAAAATGGCGGATTTTGCGGAAATCTATGCCTGTCAGAGACCAGGTACGGATGTAGCAGTTCTTAACGGAATGATGCACCTGATACTGAAGAACGGTTGGGAAGACAAAGAATTTATAGCGAACAGGGTTGATCCGGAGAGCTTCGAGGCTCTGAAAAATGAGGTTGAAAACTTCACCCCTGAATATGTGGAAAAAATATCCGGTATCCCTGCCGAGACTCTAGAGAAGATCGCTGAGCTCTTCGGAAAGGCAAAAGTAGCCGCCTTGTACTATGCAATGGGTATAACTCAGCATACCACAGGAGTTGATAATGTTAAATCAACTGCTAACTTACAGATGCTTTGCGGAAATATGGGCGTTTCGGGAGGCGGGGTCAATCCGCTTAGAGGACAGTCGAACGTTCAGGGCGCCTGCGACATGGGAGGACTTCCCAATGTTTATACAGCGTATCAGCAGGTCGCTAACGCTGACGCTCAGGCAAAGATGGAGAAATTCTGGAATGTTCAGCTGAGCAATAAGGTCGGAAAACCCATGACAGTGGCTTTCGATGAAGCCTACGAAGGTAAAATGAAGGCTTTTTACATTATGGGCGAGAATCCGATGATCTCCGATCCTGATCTGCACCATGCAGAAGAAGCGCTGAAGAAACTTGATTTTCTTGTTGTTGAGGATATTTTCCTTACAGAAACAGCTAAACTTGCAGATGTCGTTCTTCCAGCTTCGACCTATGCGGAGAAGGAAGGTACTTTCACCAATACAGAAAGAAGGGTTCAGAAATTGGATCCCGCTGTTAAAGCGCCCGGTTCGGCTAAGCACGATTGGGAGATCCATCAGATGATAGCGGAAAAGATGGGATTCGAGTGGAATTTCAATAACGCCGAAGAAATATTCGAAGAGATCAGATCGGTTACACCATCCTATGCAGGTATGACATATGAAAGAATAGGAAGGAAGGGACTTCACTGGCCGTGCCCGACAACAGAGCATCCCGGAACACCTGTTCTTCATGTCGGAAAGTTCACAAAAGGTCTTGGTACTATGACAGCTATACCTTTCAGAGCACCTGCAGAAATGCCTGATGATGAATATCCGACATACCTGACGACCGGAAGGATACTGCAGCATTTCCATACCGGAACCATGTCAAGGAAATCTCAGGGTCTGAACAACCTGGCAGGACCGCATGTTATGATCGCCGTTGAAGACGCCGAAAGAATAGGCGTGGGCAACAGTGAGCAGGTTAAAGTAACTACGAGAAGAGGCAGCATTACCACCAAAGCGTTCGTTACGAAGAGAATTCCAAAAGGAACAGCGTATGTTCCGTTCCATTTCTGGGAAGCCCCTGCTAACATTCTGACGAACAACGCACTCGATCCCGTAGCGAAAATACCGGAATACAAAGTGTGCGCATGCAAACTGGAAAAAGCTTAAACAAATAGGAAAAACCTAAAACAAAAAAAGGAGAGATGTATGTCTAATTTCAACGCCCCGGCCAACATTGCTGAAAGCGTAATTTCGCAGGTTGGAGTAAAAAAATGTCAGCTTGGCATTATGCAGGTAATGATACTCGGAATTCTCGCAGGAGCATTCATTGCTTTCGGAGCGCAGCTTGCAACAAAAGTATTCGCTACTGTTCAGGATCCGGGACTGGCTACGCTTTTGGGAGCATCAGTATTCAGCGTAGGACTTATGCTGGTCGTTATAGCCGGTGCGGAGCTTTTTACCGGCAATAACCTGATATTCATGTCGGTTCTTGCAGGGGAAGCAAAATTCTCAAAAATGCTCGAATACTGGTTCTACGTTTATGTTGCCAACCTTATCGGATCATTACTGCTTGTATGGTTCATGTCTCAGAGCGGTCTGGTATCAGGTGCGGTCGCAACAAAAGCTATTAAGATAGCTGAAGCAAAAGTCGGTTTGACTTCTATGCAGGTATTCTTCAGAGCGATAATGTGTAACTGGCTTGTATGTCTGGCTGTCTGGCTTGCACTTGCTTCTCACGATGTAGTTGGAAAGATCTTCGGAATTTTCTTCCCGATCATGGCGTTCGTCGCTTCAGGATTTGAGCACAGTGTTGCGAATATGTATTTCATACCTATGGGAATGGTTTTAAGCCCTGAAACAGTTTCTTGGAGCGGAATGATCAACAACATACTTTGGGCTACAGTAGGTAATATCGTCGGCGGAGCAGGATTCGTTGCCTTCATATATTACATGGTTTTCAGAAAGTGCGCAGTTCCAAAGAAGTAATTTAGCCGAAATATTTTCAAAGTAAGCATTGGTTTGAATAAAATCCCGATGTGAACACAAAAAGGCGACGCTATAGTCGCCTTTTTGTGTATAAAACACAGAGGAAAGGCTCAAGTTTTATACACTTTTTTGTCCGAATATAAATTGACTTATAACTCGGGAGGTGTTATATTCCCGCATGAAGATTTATACTGAAAGTATTTAAAATAGTATACTTTAAATTTTAAGGCGGGTATATGAAACTTTCCAGCTTTATTCATGAAGAGCAGATCATACTGAACGATGACAAGATACATTCAGCTGAAGATCTGTTCATGAAAGCTTCGAATATTATCTCGGAGCAGTTCACACTTTCCAGGGATGAAGTGTATAACTCGTTTATGAAAAGATATGATCTTGGATACGATATATTCGAGGATAGGTTCGCGCTTCCTCACTGCAGGCTGGATAATTTTAATGATCTCATTTTCCTGATAATAAAAACAAAAAACAAGATCGAATTTTCCGGCGGTAAAGCCGATTTCTTTTTCTTTATAACTACCAGCAATACAGGTTCAAACAGCTATCTTAAAGCACTTGCGGGTCTGGTCAGGATCATCAAGGAGAGCAGTGCAAAGCTTTCTGAATCTAAAGAAACAGAAGATGTTATGAAGATAATAAAAGATTCTAACATCAAGCTCGAAGAAGATGTTACTGTGGCTGAGATCATGAGCAAAGAAATATTCTTTGCGAAACCGGAGCAGACTGTTTCTCATGTTTTGAATATTATGAAGCTTAAGAATCTCAAGTTCATGCCTGTAGTTAACGAAAAAAATGAGTATCTCGGAAAGCTTGACCTGCTCGATATACTCGATATCGCTTATCCTTCATATTTATTCTTAATGCACAATATATCTTTTCTCAATAAGCTGAGATCCTTTGAGGAGTTTATCAATAAAGAGAACGATGTCCTTGTTAAAGACATTTATATTCCGGCTAATAAGGGGAAAAAAAGGATCATCAGAGAAGATGCAAGTATAGTGGAGCTCGGGTTTGTTTTTAAGAAAGAGCATCAGCAGTATCTCACCGTGATAGATGAGAATGATAAGGTCGTCGGAGTAGTATCAATGCGCGATGTGCTTAATAAAATAATAAGAGCGTGAGATGGAGCAGATTTCAGCAGTAACAATTTTTGCAATAGCATATTTATTTATAGCTACCGAAAAGATTAACAAGACTATCATTGTTCTGCTCGGGGCATCACTGATGATGATCCTGCATCTTATACCTCAGGAAACTGCTTTTAAGCATATCGATTTTAATGTGATCTTTCTTCTGATCAGCATGATGATACTGATGAAGATACTTGAACAGACAGGACTTTTCGAATATATTTCAATAAAACTGACTAAGATGGTTAAAGGAAATCCTTATTCGATATTGAGCATTTTATTCTTTCTGACAGCGATATTTTCTGCGTTCCTTGATAATGTGACAACTGTTATACTGATCGCTCCTGTAGCTATATTACTAGCAAAAGAGCTCGGAATTACTCCGATGCCATATCTGATAGCAATAATATTCGCTTCAAATGTGGGGGGAACGGCAACACTTATCGGAGACCCTCCCAATATAATGATAGGCAGCGCGGCAGAATTAAGTTTTCTTGATTTTATGATCAATCTGGGCCCGGTGGTTGCCGTCATACTATTTGTTTTCGCAGCAATCTTCTATACTGTTTTCAGAGGTAAACTCGTAGTGTCCAATAAGAACAGGGCCAGGATCATGGAGTTCAATGAAAGCAGAATGATAAAAGATAAGAAGCTCTTAAAAAAATCTGTTATAATATTCTCAGGAGTAGTGACGGCTTTTGTATTTCACAGCGTGATACATGTCGAAGTGGCTACGATAGCACTCGGAGGATCGGCCCTTTTAATACTTATCGGCAAGATCGATGTCGAGGAGGTATTCAAAGAAGTTGAATGGACAAGCATATTTTTCTTCATAGGATTATTTATAATGGTCGGGACTCTGGTTGAAACCGGAGTAATCAAGATCGTAAGTTCGAAAATGCTGGAACTGACTGGCGGAGATATAAAGCTGACTTCAGAGATAATAATCTGGTTTTCGGCAGTATTTTCAGCAATAGTAGACAACATTCCTTTTGTAGCTACTATGATCCCGCTTGTTCAGGATATGGGTTCTACTCTGGGTTCAGAAGCTATTAAGCCGATCTGGTGGTCTCTAGCATTAGGAGCCTGTCTCGGAGGTAACGGTACTCTCATAGGAGCATCCGCGAATATCATAATTGCCAATTTCGCAGCAAAAGCCGGGCATAAGATATCTTTCTTAAGCTTCCTTAAGTATAGCGTTCCGCTGATGTTATTATCTGTTCTGATCTCTTATGTGTATATCCTGGCTTTATACTTTTAACGGCTTTTCAGCTCTAAATTAATTATTTGTTTTTCTAGTATAATTTCTTACATTAATTCGGTTGTTTTTCTTAAGGATCAGTATGATTTCTGAATATCGGAGAAATGAATGAAAAGGATTATTGTCATACTGCTGTCAGTTACCGGATTACTCTTTTGTTCTCAGGATGAGAATGTCGAGATAATCCATCAGATGACCGTTTTCATTTTCCAGCTGGGAATAATCATTTTCTTCTCGAAAATATCTGGACTGCTCTTCGAAAAATTCAAACTTCCCGGAACACTGGGGGAGATCACCGTCGGGATACTTATCGGACCTTATATGCTCGGATCGGTACCTCTTACTTATTTCGGATACCATCACGGATTGTTCCCGATCAATTACGGATCGATTCCAATTTCAACAGAGCTGTACGGGGTTTCAATAATCGCATCGATACTTTTACTTTTCATATCCGGTCTTGAGACTGATATCAAGCTGCTCATGAGGTATCTGTTCAGCGGCGGAATGGTAGGAACCGGCGGAGTAGTGTTCTCATTTTTCCCCGGCGTTCTCACCGGTATGTATTTTCTGGATAAACCCTTCATGAGCCCCGACTGTTTGTTCCTCGGCATAATCAGTACAGCCACTTCAGTCGGCATCACTGCTATGATCCTTTCAAAGAACAAGTATATGGAATCTCCCGAAGGAGTTACGATCCTTTCCGCTGCTATAATCGACGATGTATTCGGGATCATTGTCCTCGCGATTGTAATCGGGATCGCGACTGTTCTTACAGAAGGCGGCGCGATAAACTGGAACCAGATAGGTTATATTTCAGCAAAAGCTGTAGTTGTCTGGCTCGGACTGACCGCGCTCGGGCTTGCTTTTTCCAACAAGCTGAGCTATTTCCTGAAACGCTTCGGAAACAAATATGTTTATACTGCTATTGCTTTCGGAATGTCATTGTTTCTTGCAGCGGTTTTCGAGAAAGCCGGTCTGGCGATGATAATCGGAGCTTATGTAATGGGTTTATGTCTGTCAAAAACAGATATAAGCTTTGAGATACAGGAAGCGATCCATCCCCTGAAAGAATTTTTCGTTCCTGTATTTTTTACTGTAATGGGAATGCTTGTAAATATAAGATCGATCACTGCCGGTATGATCACTTTCGCGATCGTGTATTCGGTCATGGCACTGCTGGCAAAAGTAGTAGGCTGCGGACTGCCTGCTCTGTTTACGGGATTCAACAAAAAAGGCGCACTGAGGATCGGGCTGGGCATGATGCCCAGAGGTGAAGTCGGTCTTATTATTGCCGGTATCGGTCTTTCTAACGGGTTCATAAGTCAGGATATATACGGGGTAGCGATCACTATGGTGCTTCTGGGAATAATCACCACTCCTCCTTTTCTAAGTTATTCTTTAAAGATACATGGCAGAGGTACGAGAAAGAAGCTTACTGAAACTGAAATGGACAGCTATCCTATTGATATGAACAATTCGGAACAGGCCGACATGCTGATTCATTCTATTGTCGATTATTTCGATAAAGAAGGATATTTTATTACCAAGCAGATACTTGATTACGATGTCTACCATATAAGGAAGGACGATATATTCTTCAAACTGCTCAAAGGTTCAAAAATAGATAATTCGAACAGGATCAATATAATTTCAAAAAGCGAGAATATGGATTTTGTCAAAGAACTTGTCTATGAAGCGACCGTAAAGATCGAGTTCAACTCGCAGGAGATACTGAAAAAGATCGATCTTAACGAGATGAAAAAAACTTCGCATGATTCTGATCCTTCTCAGGTAAAGATCAATTTTGATATCTCGACTATACTGGATCCTGAATGCGTTATCCTTGACCTTAAGGCTAAAACAAAAGAAGATGCGATCAGGGAACTTGTAGATGTCCTTGCGAAGAATAATAAGATCACTCAGAAAGAAACAATATTAAAAGAAGTGCTTACGAGAGAGAGCATAATCAGCACAGGAATGCAGAACGGGATCGCCATCCCTCACGCAAGATCGGAAGGAGTCGAAAGCACGCAGCTGGCTGTCGGGATCAAAAGATCCGGAATAGAATTCGGCTCAATGGACGGGAAACCGGCAAAAATAATCATGCTCATGGTCTCTTCCACAAAAAAAGATGATCCTCATATCAAGGTGCTCTCATCTATCTCGGTATATTTCAGAAAAGTACGGGATATCGATGATTTTCTTCAGATCGAAAGCAGAGAGGAAGCCGTCGAGTTCTTCAGAATATATTCCGGCGACAGCACATGGTACAGAAGAGTAGTAAAAAAGATCAGTATTTAAGATGACAGAGAGAAAAAAGGAAATATCGTGCGCGATCTTAGCAGGCGGTAAGGCCAGCAGAATGAACGGAGAGAATAAAGCTTTGCTTAAGGTCGGTGAGATGAACAACCTCGACAAGATACTCTCATTTTCCGAAGATTATTTCAAGGAGATATTTATTATTGCGAACGACAGTTCAAAATTTAAAGGATACGACATTGCGATATATTCTGATATCTTCAGGAACGTCGGTCCTCTCGGAGGGATACATTCCGCACTTCTCCATTCAAGAACCGATAATGTTTTCTTTCTGCCTTGCGACATGCCTTTTATAAGCGAGTCTATTGTAAAGAAAGAAATCGAGTTTTACTTCAAAACAGAATGCGAAATTATCATACCCCGCATGGGATGTCTTATCGAACCTATGCATTCGATTTTTTCAATAAAAGTCTTATCAGACTTAGAGAAACATATAAGAGGCACGGATAATTATTCGATAAGGAGTTTTTTCGATAAAGCCGATGTGTATTACTGGGATATTGAAGATAACGAGGATAACAAAATGGCATTCTTCAATATTAACACGCACCATGATCTTAGTGATGCGCATAATAAAGTAAATTCTGTGAGGTAATTGCCGGAAATGGAAATTTCATCAAGACTGCCCGTAATCAGATACAGGAACGGCATCCGGTCAGAAACTATGGACGATGTTGTAAACGAAACTGAATTGAAACTCGCCATAAATCATAAAGAGCTGAGTTCTCTTGTCTGCCTGCCAGGTTATGAGGATGAGCTTACGGCAGGGTTTCTTGTTACTTCAGGAATAGTGAATAGCGGTAATAAATTGATCAATCTGGATTTCGACAGCACAAGAAACATAATGCATATCGAACTTGAGGATAATTCGGTCATTAAGGACATGATATTTTCAAAAATGAGACCTGTCGGCTGCGGTTCAGGAACCCTGCTTTTCGCGCAAAGCAAAATGAAATCCGCTAAAGCTGGAGAACTCTGTATAACTAAAGAAAAAATTTCTGCCTTGATGAACGAATTCAACAGATCATCCGAGTTGTTCCTTCTCACGGGCGGTGTTCACAGCGCTGGTTTAAGTGACTGCGACAGTATACTTGTAATTAGGGAGGACATAGGAAGGCACAATGCAATAGATAAGGTCATTGGTAATATGTATCTCGCAAAAGGAACATTTAACGACAAAATAATTCTTATTAGCGGAAGAATATCGTCTGAGATTGTACTCAAGGCGGTTTATTCCGGTATAGAGATGATCATATCGAGAAGCGCTCCGACTTCCAGGGCTGTTGAGATCGCAGAAGATAATGGAATTACTCTTGTCGGCTTCGCGAGAAGTTCAAATTTAAATGTCTATTCCGGTTTCAGTAAAGTATTATTCTGATCAAAGGGGGGGATTGATGACAGGCAGGGGAGAAAATCTCAGATTCGGATACAAGATTTGGATAGAAACAGAAAACGGGAAAGGCGTACTCGGCTATGGACAGCAGAGGCTGCTCAAGGCTATAAAAGAAAAAGGAACTCTTAATGACGCCATAATAGAGACCGGGTTGCATTACAGGAAAATCTGGGAAAAGCTGAAAAAGATCGAATCACTTCTCGGATTCAGAATTATTATTACTCGCAGAGGAGGCGCTGAGAAGGGTAAAACTGTACTCACTGAAAAAGGGAAAAAACTCATCGAAACTTTCGAAAGATTTCACGAAAGGTATGACGATATTCTGAAAACAGCATGCGAAACGGCAACAAAAGATTTTTTAAGAGAATTATCCCGAATTTCACCTGATTAAGAACATAAATTAATCTGTTTATGTCAGGCATAAGATCACCGAATTACGAATTGATGATCTTCAAGTATAAGTTACACTTTCAGTGCGTGATCTGCCAGTTCCTTTATATTCTCTTTCTTCGTAAAATCTACGGGATTCTCCATAGCGTTAAGCATTCCTATTTCATCACCGTCAAGCTGGATACCCTTTTTCTTTTTCGACATGATCTTAATTTTTAGGAGCTTTATGAGAAATCTGTCGAAAAATCCGAGTTTTGTGAGGTCGAATCCACCTCTAAGGTAGAAAAACATTAAGTGTTTCTGCTGTTCGGGTGTAAAATTCTTATCTCTGATCTCATTCAAGACTTTTTCAGACCATGGTGATGCACCAGACGCGAATACGATCACCTTTTTGCTTTCGAGCTTAGGCAGGTTCCTTTTTATTTTCCCGATGACGTTGATACCTCCGGCGTAAAGTCCTCCTCCATAAATGACAGTATCGTAAGACTGTATCGTTCTGCAGTCCGCTTTCTCGAAGGTAAGAAGATCAGCATTAAGCACCTCCGCGATCCATTCAGCATACTTCTTTACAAAACCGGTTTTTGAGCTGTAAAATACCAGTGTTCTCATTTCTCTGTTATCCTCGGAATGTCTCTTGAAAGTCTTGAGAGTATCTCGTAATTGATCTGCTGTGTTATCTCGCTGAAAGAATCTACGGAGATGGTCATATCGTTCTGATCGCCTATTAGAATTACTTCGTCCCCTGGTTTTACATCTCCGGCTCTTGTGATATCGACAGTTATCATGTTCATGTTCACAAGCCCGATCACAGAGCATCGTACCCCGTTTATAAGTACTCTACCTCTATTTGAAAGCGATCTGCTGTAGCCGAAAGAATATCCCACAGGCACGATAGCAGTTCTCATGTCCTGAGATGCGAGATAAGTCGTTCCGTAGCTGATGAACTTGCCTGTCTTGACAGTTTTAACGCTCATGATCTCGCTTTTCCAGGTGATCACGCGCTTTAGCGGATTATTGAAACCGGTTTTGTTGTGGAGGTATCTTAAAAAAACTTCTCTGCTTGACCAGAAACCGTACTGCATGATGCCTATTCTGACAAGGTTGTGACGCGAGCTCGGATAGCAGACCGCAGCTGCGGAGCAGGCCAGATGACAGTATTCCGAAGCATGACCGGTTTTTTCAAGTTCAGCTTTAAATGTGCCGAAAGTCTTTATCTGATTTTTTACTCTTACATGATTGGCAATACTTTCAGGTCCGGCAAGGTGCGAGCATAACCCTTTTATTGTGAAATGTTTACTGTTCCGGGATATAATTTGAAGGGCTTCTTTGAATTCTTTCTTTGAGAAACCTGTTCTGTTCATGCCTGTTTCCACTTCGAGATGTATTTTTGCCCGTTTTTTTAGAGTCTTTGCCGCTTTAAGTGCGTCAGTAAGTCTCTCGAGATTGAAAACATAGAATTCGATACCTTTGTCAACGGCATCTTTCATCTGAGAAGGACCGATCCATCCCATTATCATTATATCCGCAGAACTTTTGACTATATTGTAAACTTGAACAGCTTCGTTATAGCTGAAGACCGAAAAATGATCAATGCCGCATTTTTTTACGACAGGCACATAAGCTTCGATACCGTGGCCGTACGCATTTGCTTTAACTACAGAGGATATCCTTACTTCCTCGCCGATTATTTTTCTTATCAGCTCTATATTGTTCTCAACAGCGGATCTGCTGATGAGGATCTCCATTGGATAATTCATAAAAAGAATATAAGAAAAAAATGTAATATTTTCAAATCAGGCTGAATAAAATTAAAAAAATTATTCGGCCACTACTCCTCCCGTCAGAAGGAACTGCATGGCTCTGTCGGTTTTCATATCCAGCGGTCTGATCTGACTTTCGGTCAATATCATCAGAAATCCGCTTGTCGGGTTAGGGGTCGTCGGTATAAAAACAGAAAACCTTTTCTCCTCAGCGAAGGGTTTGAAATCTGAAGGAACTTCCCCTGTATTGAATCCTATCGTCCATATTCCTTTTGAAGGATACTCGACGAGAACAGGATTTGAAAAGAAAGATTTCTTATTCGTGGATAAAGATTCGATAACCTGCCTGACGGCTTTGTAAATTGGTCTGAGTCCCGGAATGTGCATGAAGATCGAATCTGTTACAGAAAGCAGGACTTTTCCGAAAACCGTGCGGACGAGCATTCCGAACAGAGTAATAAGCGATACCAGAACCACGAAAGATATCGCTTTTATCAGATATATCATGCTCTTTGTCTCGAGATATTCAGGCGGAAGGAAAATGAAGATATTGTCTATGATGCCTTCCACGAACCTGAAGACGAACATAAAGACCCACACGCTCACGAAAAGAGGGAGAAGGGCCAGAAGACCCTGAATGAAGAAAGAAAAAGCGCTTTTTAAGAAAATTTTCATTTGTCAGACTCCGTTTAATATCTGAATGTTAAGCCAAAAAGGCGCGGATTTCAAGAATATAAAAGTATTATTTTATCAGTAACATCCGTTTTGCGTCTATCGTCCTGCCGTCAGCCTGGAGCCTGTAGAAATATATTCCAGAGTTCAGGTCAGATCCGTCAAAGCTTACAGTATGGCGGCCGTAAGTTCTCTTTTCGTTCACCAGCGTTCTCACAAGCTTTCCCGCCGTATCGAAGACCGAAAGATCCACCACCGAAGTCTCCGGTATCGAGAAACTGATCTCCGTGACCGGATTGAACGGGTTCGGGTAGTTCTGCTCAAGAGCAGCTGAGGCCGGAGTGAATCCGTTTTCGTTTATACCCACACATTGTATATAGACATATAGCGGTAAGCCTGTTCCCGGAATTACATCTTCAAAGCCAATATATATAACTTCGTTAAATTCGCTGTACTCTATTTGGAATTCGGTATAACCTTCAATACAGTCTAATCCATTTTGTTGTCTGGCTAATATATTTACAATATCACCAGCCTGCCATTCAGTCGGAAAAGAAGCAAGCTGTATTCTAAAAGAAGAATAAATATCGGCTAGCATTTCATAACCGCACCCTTCACTATTCTGTGAAATTACTTCAGTTGGTCTCTCACTGATCCATGCCTTGAAAGTGACATAGTCGTATGGCTCTTCGAAGAAATTGTACATGGCATAAATCGGATCCACAACATTAACATAAACAAGTCTTTCGGCATTTGCCTGACAAAAAGCGTTTAAGTAAAAGACCATAAACAGAAAAAACAGAACTTTCCTCATAACAACCTCCGACTTTCTTGCAGAATATTTAACTTTCAGAGGTTATTATAATAACTAAATTCTGTTTTTCAAAGTGAAAAAATATTTATTTTTCCGGTATCAGGTCGATCTCAACGATCTCGTTGCTGGATCCGACGCGCATGAAGGGACCCCAGACTCCCGTGCCTGATGTTGTATACAGTTTCATCCTGCCGATGTCGTAAAGACCGTAGATGTATTTATAGCGCGCTCTCACGAACAGCCAGAACGGGAATATCTGGCCTCTGTGCGTGTGTCCCGAAAGCATAAGGTCCATGCCCTCCTGTTCAGCCCTGTCGTAAAGTTCAGGCTCGTGGTTTAGAAAGATGTTGAATTTTGTAGTGTCCACGCTTATGCTGTCGAAATATACTTCCTGCTCGGACCGTTTATTCATGAAGTTGTTCCTGTTCCACTCGATCCCGAAAACCTCGACCTCGTCAGTGAATCTGTCCTGCCTGCGCCTGTGGTCTAATACCTTGATCACGTTGCAGTCTTTGAAGAAATCGTCGGTGTAGTTGGAATAGCGCTCGTGGTTTCCCGTTATGAAATATGCCGGAGCTTTCATGTCCCTCATTATCTTAAGCTCTTCGGGTTTAAGCTTGTGGTCGTCTATGAAGTCCCCGGTAATGAAGACGAGATCCGGCCCTATTGCGTTGATCCTTTCAATGACCTTCTCAAGAAAATGAAGCGATTCCGTGCCCAGATGGACGTCGGATATCTGAACGAACCTGTAAGGCCTGGAGATCTTGTCCGAAGATATTTCTATTCTCTTTACAGATGTAGAAGCCGCGTTGAAAAAACCGTAAACAAAGACTATCAGGATCAAAGCAGCCATGACAGCAATGTTCATCCTGGGGTGAAGATGAAAGAACAGATTTACGAACTTGAGCGCGACGGAAAGGAAGAACACGTACATGACAAGCACGGCAAGATAAAAACTTCCGTTCCAGAGAAATTTGATGTCGAGCCCTCTTCCCGCGAACATCATTATGAAGAAAACTGTCATGACGAGCAGAGAGTATCCGAAAACAGGCTTGGGTCCGATCCTTTTATCGAGCAGCCAGAATAGCATTACTACTGTTATCAGAGTGAAAACGTAGAAAGTTACCGATATCGAAGTGAAGAACATAATAAACGCCCTGATATTGTTCATAGATTTCCTATTTTATTAAAAGCATCCTTCTGATCCCGGCCTGTCTTCCGTCAAGTGTCATGCTGTAGAAATAAATTCCCGAATTAAGATCCGAAGCGTTGAATTTGATATTGTACCTTCCTATATCCCTGATACCTTTGACCAGTCCCGCGACTTTTTCGCCTTTTGTGTTGAATACAGTCAGTTCGACCATGCCTTTCGAGGAGATCGAGTATGTTATGTTCGTCTCAGGATTGAAAGGGTTAGGGTAGTTCTGGCTCAGTTCTGTTACAGTAGGCGTAAGCCCGTTCTCTTCTTCAACGGAGCTCCCGACATTCATTCCGGGGAAATTTATGTTGTCTATACGTGCGCAATCGTCTCCGGCGCTTGCGGAACCGTCCTTTGTATAGGTCCATTTAAATGTTCTTTGACCGGCTGAAACAGGATATGCCGCAAGTTTCCATTCTGAGCTTATACCGCTCCATCTGCCTTTCTGAACGCCGTCAATGTAGAAGATCACTGCGTCATAATTGCTCTCTGATGAAGTTCTGTAATAAAAAGAAATCTCGCCGTCGTTTACCACTTCGCAGTCAAGCATCATAGATGTGTTCTGACCGTGAGTTATTGCTCCGGACCTGGCTGAGTAAGAGCCCTGGTAAACCGCTGAGTCTTCGATTGTCCACGGGAGAGCGCCTTCAAAATACCAGGGGTAATTTGTAAAATCACCTGTCTCGAAGTCCTCACGCTGAGAACCGATCTCGATGAAGAAATTATCAGAGTAGGTTAAATTGTTGTCAGCGGTAAGGCTGAGAATCATCTCCGAAGTATATCCGCCGGCTCTGATATCCGCTGCGGAAACGCTGTAACGGAGTTCGATAACCTCAAAAGGATAAACGGTACCGTAAGTCTGATCAGCAGTGTTGACGGTTATTCTTTCGTCTGAAGTACCAATTTCCGCTGTAAGGTTGTTAAGCTTGGCGTGACCCTTATTTGTAAGATATACTATCACTTCGCCTGTTTCGCCCGGATCAATAATATCGTCGGTCACTTCTGCGATGCCTATTTCGTAGATCTCAGGCAGCGGCCTGTTGGCGGACAGCCTGATCGTATTCTCCCAGCTCTCTTCTGAATCTCTGGCCGTTACTGTAATTAAGAATTCATGCTGATCAGGCACATCTTCAGAAACCGTGAAAGAAAAAGCGTTGCCGATCTCGACAGAATCCTGAGCGTTAATGGCACCTACAGGAACGGATGTTTCGGAAAGCACTATGTATTCATCACTTTCTGTAAGGTCAAGAACAACATCCGAAGCATTCAACAGTCCGACATTTTTCAGTTTAGCGGATATATTCACTGTCTCTCCGAACTCGATCAGGTTATCGTCTCCTGAATCAACATCGTAGCTGTCCAGAGTAATATACTTTCCCTCATTGGGAACAATGCTTACAGGGACACTCTGATATAGAGTATTCAGGCCGGATACGCGCAGTTCAGCCGCTCCCAGTTCGTAAGAAGAACTGATCGGGATACGGGCGACCCCGCTGGAATTTGTTTTTATATAACCGAATACTGTTCCGTTCTGAACAAGAGCGCAGTCGATATTTGACAGAAAGCTGCCTCCGGTTCCGGTAACAATTACCTGATACTCGTCCTGCCCGAAAGTAATTGAAGATGTGTGGTTCAGACTGATATTTTCAGGTTCATCGGTCCAGATGTTCATTGCAGGGTCCCCGAGCACATTACAGTCATAGAAACACCATCTTAAAGCTCCTTCTTCCCACTGTCCCGCGGCATTTACCCATGGAGCCGTGTCGGTTTTAGAACGTTTATGAGCTTTACCGATCTCAGCAGTCCTCCCGCCGTAAAGCGCGTCCATAAACTCTCTGTGGATGTGGATCGACGGACCTTCGGTCTGGCCTTCATTAAACCAGCCGTATCTCGAGTTGCCTGTGTATGAAACAGCGAGGTTCTGGATACCTATGAACTTTTCCCCGATACATTCCTGATCGAAGCCCCCGCTCATACAGCCTGCTGAGTAAATGTTCGTAAAATTATGATCAGTTCCGTTTAAACCGCTGAAGTTCGTATTGGTCACATCTGTATTTGTCATTCTCATGTTGTATGTATAATTCGAGTGTCCGTCATGATGAATGAAAGAATGTCCCTGGTTCATCTCTGCTATAAGCTGTGATTTTGACCATACGGATTCTCTGTCATACATTTTCGTAATATTGTGCGACGAGGGTATTCCTATTGTAGTATAACCATTATCCGTTTTGAAGCCGATAAGAAGGTCCATGTAGTCACCACCCCATGTCTGCGGAGCGTCGTACAGGTCTTCACCTACAAGAAGAGGGTCTCTGAGCTCTCCCTGAACGGGATTTGACTGATAGCTGATAATTTTGTTCAGCATGTTGGAGAGTTCATCCGAGCTTGAAAAGGTCAGCCTTGCAACAGATAGCTCTGTCAAAAGGTCATCTTCACCAATTTCACCCCAGAGATTGTCGTTGTCATCGTTCCAAGTGCCGTCGAGCGCTGAATAATACAGGTCGGAAGGAATAGCATCGTCGGTATATACTTCGCTTGACTGTACTTTGCAGTAAAATCCTCTGGCCGGAACGATCTCGATATCTCCTCCCAGAAGCACGAATTCGATACCGCTGTTCTGATATTCTCTTATAATGTAATTTCTTATTCTTTCAGGATTGTCTATTCCGGTGACTTCGGAATAGATATCTGTTGTGGATACGATCTTAACTTTCAGGCCTCTCTGAGTGTAGAAGTCTGCGAGTTCCGCGAGTTCTGTTGTGTAACCTGATCCTGTGATCATCAGGTAATCGTACGGTTCTGCAGCAGACTTGGGATATGAGTACAGTTGAAGCAGATAGCCTTCTGACTGGTCAAGCAAAGCTGTCTCATGGGATAATCTGAGGTTCTTAAGTGCTTCGGCAGATCTTGTATCAGGAACGGTATTAATTTTTACGGTCACTTTTTCATATAAAGCTACTTCACCGGCTGCAGGTATATATTCAAAAGGAGTAAATGTTGAAAGCGCGAATGAATGCCCGTAAAGATAATGTGTCGAAAGATGAGTATGTTTTAGTGCGGGGTAGACACTGTCGGAATTATAAATGTCAGATATCTGTACAAAATCGCCTGAAGGTCCTTCAGAATACGGCCTTGAATGCTGCTGAGGATATATGGTGAATTTTCCTTCAAGTACTTTTCTTCCGCTGAGTACCAGTTCAACAGATTCCGCTTTCTCACCCGGAGGAAGAAGCAGTGAAACTGCGTTGTATGGCAGTGCAGGTTCTCCGGCGGGGGCTGTGTTCATTGCGCCGTTCAGAGATACGATATCGTAGTTTTCTGCGGTTTTCGTGTTCCTGATGTCCGATGCGCTGAAATAATACGTTTTCTCGACTACACCGGCGAAAGCTAATACTCCTGATAAAAGAAGAAGTGTGAATATTCTCTGTCTCATTTTTGATCCTTTATTTCAATTATTTGTTATAGTAAAGCTATTTAGTGCGCCAACTTAATGTATGAAATATAATTAATATTTTCAATTATAATATGATGAACTGTATAAAAAGGGGGATGAAATCAAAACAGGCCGTTCTCATGCTGAAACTCAAGACACTCTGCGATACAGCAGCTTTCGAGCATAATTTCATCGGAATCTATATTACTGCCCGAGATCCACATTTTTGTAAATTCGTCGTTTAAAAGAAGAGGCATCCGGTCGTGAATTTTAAGCATCGGTCCGGTTGAAACGGTAGTAACTACAGAGCATTTAAAGATCGAGCCGTCATTGACATACACCCCGGCAGCTGATAAAACAGGGAAGAACTTACTCTGAATATAATAAGCCCGATCTCCCTTTCTTTCATAAAATCCCGATAAAGGAACAATGCACCGGTGTTTTATCAGATACTGACCGAGATTTGATTTGCTTAAAACCGTTTCTATCCTTGAATTGAATATCATGGCCGGCATAGTTTTATTATGAAGTTCAGAAAATCCCCATATCATCGGACTAAGTATATTTTGACCGCCGCTGAAAGTTACGGTGTTGACTTTCATGCCGGGAGTAAGGTTCAATTCAGGATTAATTCTTCCGGAAATATCCTCAAGTCTGAACTTTTCTTTAAGAGAAGTATCGTCGTAAACCTGGGCAAACCTTCCGCACATTTTCGATCCTTGATTTTTTACACGGACAAGATATAAAATTACGAATAAAATTGAGGGAGAGCAACCTGATTTTAACTAGAGCTGATATAATTCATTGGAGTTTATTATGAAAAGTGGTTAAATTACAGCAAATAATGAGGTTTTTTATGGATTGTGATGAAAATATAAAAAACGAGTGTACACCGGTTGAGATACTGGGTTTCCATGCGCAGTATGAAAGATCTCTTTCCAGACTGTATAAATTATTCTCTAAGAAAATGCCGGAATTCGAACTGTGGCCTTATCTTGTCGAGGAGGAGATAAAGCACGAATGCTGGATCATGCAGATTATACCTAAGGTGGTTGAAGGAACTATTATTCTGAAAGCTCTCGATTATTCGGCGAAATTCGTGCGTGAACATACTGAAATGCTGAACGGGAGAATAGAGCAGCTCAAAGAAGAGGAGATCGATCTTAAAAAAGCTCTGAAATTATGCGTTGAATATGAAAACTTTATGCTCGACAGAGATTTTTTCGGCAATCTGATATCAGACGCACCTGCAGTACAGAGCGTCATTGATAAACTCATTATTGACACCGAGAATCACAGAGATGAGATCAAGCGCGTCGTTAACGAACTGTAAAATTCAATTCTGCTGTACAAGCAGATTCTGAGCTTTGCTCAATACATCGGCAGCGTCTTTTTTATCGTGGAATTCAAAAACGAACCTTCTTTCTCCGTTCGACATTACCGCATCAAGTATCCAGACAGTATCCGTCTGATTCTGCTTTACCGCTCTCTGCATCTGACTGTCAGCCGGGTTCCAATTATATGGTCTTTTTGCGGTATGCTCATAGATTTCAACAGCGTTTATGCAGCTTGCATTGCCTATCATTATCGCGCGTTTTTCCTGTTTCAGCTTCGCCCACATTGCGTTAGCTTTCCAGTCGAAACCGAGAATGAATTCACCGCGTCCTGTTCTTTTCAGGAAACCTTTAAGCCAGAAAAGACCTGCCGCGATTATCAGAAATACGGCACCGGCAGAGACTTCGCCTGTTCCAAGGAGTCCGAGCGCCATTACTCCCGCAATAATAGCGAATATCAGAGCTGCGGCAGGCAAACCTTTCGCGATCCCAGACTTATAAATTTCAGAGCTTATCTGAGCAGAACTTTTCGTATCCACGTTGAAACCGCTCCATTCTTCTTTATCGGTCGGAGGAAGATCCTTTTTTCTTACAGGCTGCATGCCGTGAATGTCGGGGTGGTCCGATCCCCATGCCAGAACCGATCTTTTTCCGGGACCTGTCTGATAAACCGGAGCATCCTGTGATTTCTTTTCTTCTTCTGCTTCAGCATGAGCTTCTTCTGCCACTTCTTTCTTCGTTGTGAAACCTGATACAAGATTTACTATTTCCATCGGCGACATTTTCGCTTCAGTGTTAAGATTTATGATCTCACCTTCGCTCAGATAGAAACTGTAATCTTTTCCGTCATGTTCAACGTACAGGCTCGGAGGACATATATCGTCATTACCCTGCGGAATGATCTCTTTTAACGCTTTGAATTTCTGAAGCGCTTCGTAAAGGCTGTCGGATGTCATTTCTCCGATCTCGATCGTATCATAGCTGCCGTTGGCTTTGCTGAAATCCTTTTCTATACCCTGCGCCGATATTTTGAACGATTTTGCCATTTTTTACTCTCCCCAAATTAGTTTAACAGCAAATTAATAAAAAAATAATCGTATGCAACTGAAAAAAACTATATTTTTATTTTCAACAATTCGTTCCAGTCGGTCGTGTAGTGAGGCGAAGTGAACTGGCGGCGCATGGTCCATTTTCTCTGTGTACCTGCGCTTCCGAGGAACATTGTCCGGTCGCCGTATCGTGCGTTCACGGAGTCCATGACGCGGTCAACGGCGGGGTCGGAGCGGTCGGGAGTGAACAGGTTGTACTGTACAGACCCTCCCGGCACGATCCCGTCGAGCATGACGCCGGCTTTCTTGTACAAAAAATCCTTTTTGTAAATTCTGTCCAGCAGCCTGATCGCGTAATCGGTCAGCTCGAGCGTGGACGATGTTGGGTAGGGCAGCCTGTAAGTCAGGCTGCCGTTATACTGCGGTTCGTCCTTGAACCTGTCGGTAAGTATGAATACCGACAGAGCTGAGGCAAGTGAGTTCTGTTTCCTCAACTTGACCGAAGCCGTGTAGATATAGCTGGTCACCGCCTGCTTCAGACCTTCGATATCACCTATGCGCTCGCCGAAAGAGCGTGAGCTTACAATACTCTTCTTTGGTTCGGGCTCTGAGTCCAAGTCTATGCAGGGGGTACCTCGCAGTTCAAGAACCGTGCGCAGACCTGTCACACCGCCCATGTTAGTTTTTATCCATCCGACGGAAAAATATTTCAGGTCTTTAGCTGTTTTAACACCTTTTCTGAAAAGCTTAAGCGTATTCTGTCTGCCGATGCCCCAGATATCTTCAACCGGAACTTTCTCAAGGTATTTATCAATATTTGCTCTTCCGGTAAGATCAAGCACGCCGCAGCACTTCGGATACTTTTTGGCGATATTATTAGCCAGCTTGGCAAGAGTTTTCGTTTCAGCAATTCCGACAGACACCGGAATACCTGTGTCTTTCATCACTTTCGCACGTATCATTTTTGCATACTCAGTTCTGTCAATATCCATACCCGTCAGGTCGAGAAAAGCCTCGTCTATCGAGTATATTTCCATGTCGGGTGAAAATTCTGACAGTATCGTCATTACCCTGTGGCTCATGTCTCCGTAAAGTGTGTAGTTCGAGGAAAAAACATGAAGTTTATTCAGTATCGGTTTGTCTATCT
>DAIMKZ010000021.1:0-27578 GCA_036721445.1 Candidatus Delongbacteria bacterium | reverse complement strand
CAGGAGAATGCTGACATCATGTTCAATTCCGCACTTCTCTACGAGTTCTCCGTGCTCAAGCAGTACGCCGAGCCGATGATCAAGGAAGTTCCAGAGAACGAAAAAGAATACTCTGAAGCTATGAGACTTCTGAAGTTTCTATCCTTCTTTTTACCATTAGGGAATGAGGATATACCGAATACTTCGATCATAAAGGAATTCATAGGCGGGAGCAGTTTTGAGTATTGATTCTAGTCGTGAGATGTCTGTTTTAATGAGCGAATTGTTAAATATAGTGATATATTTTTGTGTTGACTTAGCACTAAATCAGAAGTAAATTAAGAGACATGTACAACAAAGCTAAATTCAATACCGGCAGGATTCGAATGCCTTTGAGAACAACCCTAATAATGGCTTGGAACTACGCTGTCCTGAGGATAGGTGAGCAGATAAAGTCTCTCGCATTTATTATTCTGTATCTGACAGGTTTTCAGATAATAGTATTGGGATCTCCGCCGACAAACTCTTTGAAAATAGCGTTCGGAGTAAGCCTTGTTATATTTGGTCTTGCTTTTTTTCTTGAAGGTATTTTTCTGGGTCTGATGCCTCTGGGTGAGAAAGTTGGGCTATATCTGCCGCAGAGGACGGGAATCATAGTTATTGTTTTATTCGGTCTTTTTATGGGCTTAGGAGCGACTTTTGCCGAGCCTGCTATTGCATCTTTGAGGTTCGCGGGGTCAGGGGTAGTGCCGTGGAGCGCTCCACTTCTCTACCGCATTCTTGAGAACGAACCGCAGATGCTGATAGTTTCGATCGGCGCCGGAGTTGGAGTGGCAGTCGCCTGCGGTATGATCCGTTTTTATTACGGTATTTCAATTAAACCGTTCATTTTCACAATCATACCCGTTCTATTGGCTGCTACAGTTTATTGTTCACTCGACAAAAATCTGGTAAAAATACTTGGCCTGGCCTGGGATTCCGGAGCCGTTACGACAGGAGCTGTAACTGTACCTCTCGTTCTTGCTCTCGGGATCGGAGTATCGAAAGCTATGGGAAAATCGGAAGGCGCTTCGGGTGGTTTCGGTGTTGTAATGCTCGCTTCAGCGTTTCCTGTACTCGGAGTACTTATACTCGGTATAGTATTAAACTCAACAACGCCGTATCCAGTCACAGAAACCGAATTTTTTTCTGCAGCGCACAGAGAAAAAGCACTTTCGCTCGCAGGAACGGAAGAAGCTCTTTTGAGACTTGCGTACACAAGAGGTACAAATAAAGGCAGGGAATCATACTTCGGAGATGAAAATGAGTACAGAAGATCTCTTCTTACTTTGTCAGAACCACAACAAAAAGAAAAACTCATAGGAAGCATGACTCTTAATGAATGGCTGATAAACAAAGCCTCTCCTGTTGAAAGGGATATTGCACCTGCAGATTATATCCGCAACGGCAGAAGCGGAAAATCGGGGCTGTCCGGAATGAAGAATATTTTCAAATCGGAATCGAAGATAGCTTTTTTTGCCGTCCTTCCTTTGACGCTTCTCCTTCTCATAGTTCTCCTTCTTTTTCTAAGGGTAAGGCCGAAGTATTTCGATGAAGTTGTATTAGGAATTATCTTCGCACTTATTGGAATGACACTTCTTACAAGCGGGATAAGAACGGGTCTGGCACCGCTGGGGGATGAGGTCGGCAGGTCTCTGCCGCGCGTTTTCAAAAGTATTGCCAGAGAAGAAGGCAGGGTTCTTATCGAGCCGTTCGATGAGAAGCAGGTAATTACGGTTTTTTCAATAGATGGAGATCAGGACAGATTCTTTTATCTTAAAGACGGTAGAGGAAATCCGGTTCATGTGCCGTTTATTGAAGCGAATTACGATAAGGAGAAGGGCAGATACGAGCATATAGTGAAAAAACCGCCTTTGTTCGGACCGGAACTGACTCTTCTCGGCATAGCTCTAGTCCTCCTTTTCGCTTTCGGCCTCGGTTACGGATCAACGCTGGCTGAGCCGTCACTGACCGCCCTCGGCAGTACTGTTGAGGAGCTGACTGTCGGTGCTGTAAGGAAAAAAGGAGTGATTCAGTCCGTTTCTGTTGGCGTTGGAGCAGGACTGGTCGTTGGAGTTATATGGCTGATGTACGACTTACCAACTCTGTGGATGATACTTCCTCCTTACCTGTTGGTTCTTGCCCTTACATACTGGAGCGACGAGGATTTCTCCGGCATAGCCTGGGATTGCGGAGGGGTCACGACAGGAAGTGTTACAGTTCCGCTTGTTCTTGCAATGGGACTCAGTATCGGAGGTGAACTTCACATAGCCGACGGTTTCGGTATTCTGGCGATGGCTTCGGTGTACCCGATAATAACTGTACTTCTTTACGGACTTTCAGTCAAATCGCATCAGCGCAGAAGTATTATGAAGATATCCGGGGAGGTTTAGAAATGGATAAAAATCAGCTCCGGGAATTCGAGAGTTCGCGCATTACCTGTGTGATCCACTCGAAACTAAGCGGACTTGTAACCGAAAAGCTTTTTTCTTCCGGTGTTGAAAGTATTTTCGTCGAAAGCGCGAGGTGTGCCAGGCAGAGAATACTGCCCAGAATATTCTCTTTTCCTGGGAAAAAAATAGAGATCAACGATTCGCCTGCCGAGGTACTCAGCGTAAGCGTGCCAAAAGAAAACAGACAGTCTATTCTGAATCTGATAATTAAATCGGCGGAGCTTAAGACACCGGGAAGAGGATCTGTTTATGCTCAGGATATCAAAGAGGTCAGTACGAACGAGCTCCCAAATTTGACAGCACCTGAAGGTGAAGATGTTACTATTTTAAAAGATCTTTCCTTTATTAATGCAATACTGTCAAAAAAAGGGGATGGGGAAAAACTTGCGGCGCTTTCGCTAAAACTCGGAGCGGGAGTACCCGTTCTAACAATAGGTATGGGAACAAGTATTCGAGACAGGCTCGGACTGATACGTATAACGATACCGCCCGAAAAGGAGTTAATCGGCCTCGTCGTAGCCTCACACGACGCCCCAATACTCGAAAGACTTCTGATAGACGAAGGACATATTGACAGACCGGGTGGAGGGTTCATATACAGAACTCCTGTTTACGGCGGTGTTCTTGATCCGATGATAAGAATAGGAAGACAGGTGAAAGCAGCAAGCATGGAACAGATCATAGCTGCACTTGATGATTTGAAGAAAGGCACATCATGGAGAAAGAGGTTCGAAGGAGAAGCGTACCGATTGGAAAGTAATTTATCTTCAACCCCAGTTTTCTCCGAAATATCATTCATCTGTCCAGGTGACAGTTCCGATCCTATACTCAAAGCCGTAACTGAAGAGGGAGCCTCGGGAGTTACGATCTCATACCTCAGATGCCTTACCGGAGAAACGAAAGACACAGTGAGCCCTGCAAGAGTAAGAGGTGTACTTTGTGTGCCTCAAGTAATGGAATCCGTTATGACGGAAATAATTACTGATACAGCCTTAAAATTAGATATCCCAATTACAGTGCAGAAAATTCCCGCCTTCGGTGTATTCTCTCACAAAAGATACATTAAGCCTTAACACTTACAGTTTGGCAGAATAGTAATTCTTTTATCTTTTCAGCCAGTCATTAATATCTTCCCTTTTAGCGTTTGCTACGAGCTCTATTAGGGGTATCCGGTTCACGAAATATTTGAAAACATTCGAATACTTTTCGTAGCTTCCGCGCTCAGAATTTTCGACTATGCTCCATATCTCATCTTCGGTCAATTTCAATTTTGACTGCGTGAACTGATCTGCCGCAAATATCGCGAATCCTTCAAAAAACCAGACCGGACCCATCGCTTCCTCATCGCCGTTTAAAATGCGGACATGAAGTCTGTGGCAAATTTCATGCGTCAGAAGTTTAACATAGCTGTCAGGTTCGATCCCCTGAGGATAGACTTTCGCATAATATTCTGGGGAGACGGCTATGAGAATTCTTTCCTCCAGTGCGCCGCAGTAACTTTCAGGGAGCACCATTCCGGGGTCCATTTTACAAAGCTCAAGAAGAGTTCTGTCAAAATCATTTTTGACGTCGAAGATCATGACCTTATCAAAGAAACTTTCATGGACAAGGGAAGACCATCCGTATTTTGCTGCGAAAGCGCGGACATTCTCCATGGCTTTAACAATATAGCCTTCAAATTCGGCTCTGCGCGGCTCAAGAGAATGGGGGAGGATCAGGGTGTATGCGGTCATGTGTGGCTATCACCTTTTTTAGTTTTCGATTTTTTATAGCCGATCGCGATCCAGGAAATCCCGAGACCGATGAAAGCAAGGCCAATCCCCGGTGATTTTTTAAGAAATACAACTCCGATAGCAAAGAATGAAAAGCCTATCGGAATGAAAGCTTTATAGTCAGGTTCCTTTTTATCCAATCTGTCCTCCGAAAAATAAGTCAGATATCAATTTAACATTTCAAGGATCTGAAAGCAATAAAAAACCGGGCTTCTAACCCGGTATTTTTATCTGTCTCTGCGCTTGATGCCGCGCATATGCTGCTTGATCTTCATTATGCCTTTCTTTTCTTTCTCGAACGCTTTCTCAAGAAATCTTTCTCGCTGTTTCGATCTTTTTTCGAAAAAAGATGTTTCCCGTTTGAGCTTAATATAATTTCCGAACCGTTTTTCGTCAAGTTCGCCGTTCTCTAAAGCTTCCCGTATTGCGCATCCGGGTTCGGTGTCGTGGGAGCAGTCGCTGAACCTGCACATTGCCTCAAGCGCGACCACATCTTCGAAAGTGTTCTCCAGCGCTTCCTGTGACGCCACAGGCTTCAGGTCGCGGATGCCGGGATTGTCGATCAGGACTCCGCCTTCGGGGAAGAGCAGCATCTCGCGGTGCGTAGTTGTGTGCCTGCCGCGTTTGTCCGCCGTTCTGATGTCAGAGACGAACATGATATCTTCACCCATGAGCGCGTTAATGATGGACGACTTACCTACGCCGGATGATCCTATGAAGCAGACAGACTTTCCCGGCCTGATGTACTTCAGGAGGTCCGCGATACCGTCCCCGTCAACCGCGCTTACCGGATGAACGGGCAGGCTTCCCGCTGCAGTCCTGATGCGGTCAAGATAGTTTTCGGGATCGGGGCAGATGTCTTTTTTGTTGAGTATCAGAACAGGTTCAGCCCCGCTTTCGTTGAGCATCAGGATGTAGCGCTCGATCTTGGTCAGGTTGAAATCCCTGTGGTCAAGCGAAGCTACATAGAACACCGTGTCGATGTTGCTCGTTATGATCCTGATGCCTCCTCCGCCCGCTTTCTCGAAGTTACGCCCGAATGTGTCCTTGCCTTTTCGGATCAGTTTCGTTCTGCGCGGAAGTACCCACTCTATGAAATGATCCTCTGCTCCCTCGGGCTTACTTAATGCGACCCAGTCACCCACGACCGGCAGCTGCTCTTTCGCAAATGTGCTCATAAAAAATTTCGTCGATACTGAACCTTCGACTTCTCCGGCTTCCGTCATGAGCCAGAATCTGTTTTTGGTTTCTTTCGTTACCCTGGCCGGTATGAGATCAGTTACTCTGTAAGGTTCAAAATTCTTCTCGAAAAATTCATCCCAGCCGTAATCGTTCAATGTTGTCATTTTATTATCTGTCTCCAAAATTTTTGTTTTGAGGAGACTTCTTTGCTTTAAAAGCTCCTCTTTTCCATGTTGTAAAATTTCAAACAGTACATACTGACCTCCTGCTGTTAAAATTAGCTTTGCCGCTCATAAGAACGGATATGTTTTTTGTTTTAGAATTCGGAATTTAAAAGACGGACGTCAAAGATCCAGATGCGGACCATAAATTTGGGTGTGAAGAAAAGGTCAAGAAGCCTGGCCGATCCTACCGTCCGAATCCCGAATTACTTTCAAAATGTCTTACAATCATCATTACCTCCGTGTAGTTAGTTTAACTTAAGCCGGATTATACGAAAAAAATTAAGAAAACGCAATAAATTATAGGATTATCTGTATATCTCAATTATTTTTACAGGGAGTTTCTTTTTTTTGTGATGCTTATTTTTTCCCGGCGTGATCTCAGACTTCTCCGTATCAGGTCTTTCTGTTTCTTTTTCGTTATGTTTCATATTCGCGTACACTATCTCTGCCTTTTTTGTTCGTTCTAAAGGCAAGATAAGCACAAGCAAAGGGATGAGCTGTGATTGAAGTCACATAAAGGGGGTTATTTTACTTCGGTCATTTATTTTTGCGGTATTTCTGAAACAACTCAATTATCTCTTTATTCCGATTCTCTTTTGCGAACATAATAGGTGTTTTATCATTTATTGTCGAAGGGATATCTGTTTCAGCACCGTTCTCGAGAAGTAGTTTTACAGCTTCGATCTTGTTAGAAATAACTGCAATCGTTAGAGCTGTCATATTCATTTTGTTCTTTAAATTTACATCAGCTCCGTTTTCAATAAGCAGTTTCATGATCTCAATATCATCTATAGAGCACATAAGAGGCGAGAAATCTGAAAATAAGAAATTCAAATCAATATCTTTATTTATCATTTTTTTAGCTCGGGCGTACTCTTTGTTCATAAGAGCTTGAACAATGAAGTCAGGATTTATTTTGAAGTCTTCAGCAATTGCACCTTTATTTATTAAAAAATTTGCTATATCGTCGTGCCCCATTTCTTTAGATATTACATAAGCTGTCTTTTTCTTTTTATCTCTATGTTGAATATCCGCTCCATTATCCAAAAGAAATTTTATATATGCGATCTTTTCTTCAGGTATTTTGTATTCATATTTGATGGCCTTAATAATTGCCGATTCCCCTTCATCATTTTCCGTATTTATATATGCTCCGTTGCGAATTAGTATATCAGCTTTTAAAATATTGCATCTTGCTGATGAATGGAGCAAGGCGTCATTACCTTCGCGATCTCTATTTGATACTTCAGCGCCATTATTTAATAGAAGATTAATTACATCCAGAGAATCAGCCACCATCAAAGCTGTAATTCCGTAACCTGATTTTTTATTTACTTTTGCTCCACTCTCAAGAAGGAATTTAACATTCTGAAATAGATTATATTGCGCTGCTAATGTCAAAGGTAGATCTCCGTCCGAGTCTTTTTCGTTGACATCTGCTCCTTGTGAGATGTAATTTTTTAAGAGCTCAATATTCTGTGAACAGGCAGCTGAATGAATACCTTCCTTTTCCCATGAAAAAAGCTGTGCAAGGGTGGATAGGATCAGAAAGAGAAAAATCAATTTGATCCTAATATTTATTCTACTTAAGATCATAATCAATTAATACTTCTTCTTCAAAGAAATCAAAATAGCCGAGATTAGTACCAAATTCGTCAGTTCTACAAAGGTTCCATATTTCTAATTCAGTTTTGACTATTCCATATTTTGAAAGATAGGTCACTGATATTATGTCATCTTCCCATTCTCCGTCAGCGCCCCAATCCCAGTAAGTGTGTATTTCGTAAACATCAAATTCGTCGGACGATGTTGAAATCCGGCACACTCCTGTTACTTCTCTCTTGGTGTTGAGCGTGTAAGAGATGCTCCCGTAATCCCATACATTTCCTGTCTCGATCGGATATTGGATTAATCTGACGGACCTGTAGGCTTTGATGTTTTTTATATCTCCGGGTAAGGAATTTAGGCCGAGAATATTTTTTAGATCTTCTACTGAATTGAATTTTATGCCTTTGAAAATTACCTTTGATCCGGAGTCATTATGCCCATTTTTAAGATCGATGTACGAATAGTCATAAAGGCCGTCATCACAGTTTGAATAAAATTTGATTTTTGAACTGCTGTCCTGTCTGCTGTTAACAGGTATTTCTTCGCTTTTTATTTTTACAACAGAAATAGTGTCTTCGAGTACGGTGTCTTTTACAGCTTCCGAGAAAACTTCTGACAATTCGATAGTCGAGTCTGTATACGACGTACTCATACCAACTGCCGTGCTGTCGGATTTATACATTGTTCTTATTGTTCTTGAGTAATCCCAAGAAATCCCGACAGATAGCGGAAATTTCTCCGGCAGATCAAGAAAATCAGGATCGTCGTCTTTCGTACAGCTTACTATCATTGTGCCAATTAGTGCAAGTAAGATCATTCTGATAACTAAAAATTTCATACTTCTCTCCCAATATATAATTTTAACTATATTTCTTCTTCTGCGATCTCTTTATGTATATCATTGACGGCCATGAGAGCAGCAGAACCATACCATTCTTTAAGTTCCATAATGAGGCTGCCGTATATGATCGCAGGGTCGGTCTTGGTGAGTTCTTCTGCCTCTTCTATTGAGATTACATTGAAGATGTATATTCCTCTCAGGTCGCCGTTATCGAGGAACGGTCCGGCTATTACGAGTTTACCCGCTTCAGCCATTTTGCCGATATTGTCCAGATGCGCTCTCTGCAGCTC
This sequence comes from Candidatus Delongbacteria bacterium, assembly GCA_036721445.1. Lineage (GTDB taxonomy): Bacteria > UBA4055 > UBA4055 > UBA4055 > UBA4055 > UBA4055. Next base: position 19,190 of record DAIMKZ010000021.1, on the reverse strand, counting down.
GTTCGCTTTATCAGGGTCGGCCGGTCTGTTCGTTCCTCTTTTCAGAAAAGCCATCACATATTTTCTCATTCCGTATTTGTCAGCGCCGTACTTTAAAGCTTTTTCTTTATCGAATTCAGTCATTAGATCTCCTTTTATTAGAGGCTCATTCTCAATATCTCAAGCACATCGTCCTTTCCCAGTTTTGTGAAGCTGCCGAGGTCTCCGAAGGCGACCGCTTTTTCGGCCATTTCATCGAGCCTTGAGTCGTCTATTTTAAACTCCGAAAGGGTGGAAGGCATATTTAGGCTTTTGAAGAATTCAGCTGTTTTGTCAATTCCTTCCATGGCGAGTTCGAAATCGTTACCGCTTTCAGGATCTATGTTCCAGACATTTTTTGCGTATTCAACGAATTTAGGCTGTGTGTCGTCGTCAAGGACGAACTTCATCCAGTTGGGGAAGAGGACTGACAGACCGGCGCCGTGGCTTATATCATAGATCGCGCTGACCTCGTGCTCTATCATGTGCGTAGCCCAGTCGGTAATTTTGCCGTAGGTCAGGATCTGGTTCAGCGCGAGTGTCCCGGCCCAAAGGATGTTCGCGCGGGCTTCGTAATTGTCGGGCTGTTCCATCACGACAGGCGCATAGTGAATTACCGTTTTCATGACAGCTTCGGCTAGCCTGTCCGAAAGGAAAGCGTCCTGTGTGGGGCTGAAGTACTGCTCGAAAACATGCGCCATTATGTCAACGATGCCCGCAGCTGTGTGGTAGGCCGGCACGGAGTATGTAAATACAGGATCCAGCACGGCGAACTTCGGCCGGAGCGACTCGTGCCTGAACGGCAGTTTCCGTTCAGTCTCGTCGTCGGAAACGACTGAACCCCAGTTCGTTTCCGAACCTGTGGCGGCGAGGGTTAGGATCACGCCTAAAGGCAGCGGAGCCTTTTCAAGCTTCGCTTTGCGAAGGTAAAAGTCCCAGGGGTCGCCGTCGTAAACCGCTCCCGCCGCCATACCCTTGCACGCGTCAATGACGCTGCCGCCGCCTGCCGCCAGAATAAAATCCAGACTGTTCTCCTGAATGATCTTAACACCCTCTCTTACGCTCGATATTCTCGGGTTCGGCTTAATCCCTGAAAGCTCTTTAAAAAAGATCCCGTTATCGTTAAATATAGTTACGATCTTATCATAAAGGCCATTATTCTTAATGCTTCCTCCGCCGTAAGCTAAAAGAACTCTCGTTCCCCCGAATTTATTAATATAATATTTTAGCCCTTCGATCATATCCTTACCGAAATATACTTCAGTAGGAAGCGACATCGTGAAATTAAGCATATATCTCCTAATAGTAGTTTACAAAAAACACAAGTATGTCTTCAAATGCATTATTAGTTTTATTTCTGCTCAGATCGTAATAGTTATTTAAAATAGAGAACGCAAGTCTTTTACCTTTTTTTGTGTAAAGGTAACCCGATAAAGCATTTACTCCTGTCATGGAACCTGTTTTTGCAAAAAGACGGTTCTGCAGGTCAGGATGGATCATTTTAGTCTCAAGAGTGCCGTTCGTTCCAGGTCGCGGAAATGAAGAAAGGTAAGAAACAAAATTGTCGTCTTCGAGCATAGACGAAAGTACTTTAACGAATTTATCCGCCGAAAAATAATTCATTCTAGATAGTCCGCTGCCGTCGGATAGAGAGAAATTATCGATCCCGAAAACTTGTTTATACAGATCTGAAGCTATCTTTATCAAGTTGTCATAAGTAGGTTCGATCTTTTCAAGCGAATCGGTAAGTGCAGTGTCCTTTGCGAAAACTTCAGCCATTTCGCGGAATATCTGTTCGGCATAGAGGTTATTGCTTTCACCGTTGCATTTATTTATTATCCTGTAGAGGCTGTCACTGTATAAAGTACATATAAGGAATCTTGTCGTATCTGCAGGTGAAATATCTTTCTCCATTACCCGGACATCATTTTCTTCCAGATATGATCTAAGATTTAGGCTGTAAAATTTATCAGGATCATTTACAGTGATGAAGCCGGTAGATGAGTTATTGAAACTTGATTTTACTATAACAGAGTCAGAACCGATGATCCTGTTAAAACTTGCTTTTTTAATTTCGGGCAGAGTGTCTCTTCTGAATTTAAACGGGTAGAAAGGCATTACTTCCGTTTTACCGTTTTTTATGACTACTTTAGTCAGATTCTCGTGGAAAATAAGCGGCGAAACCGGAGCTGCGTAATAGCTCGGAAGATCGTCTATGTCCCATCCTTTTCCGAAAGCTTCTTCCTGTTTGAAGGGAGTGAGTATTAAAATTTTCCCTTCGATATAGTCTATTCCCCTCGACAGCCTTAATTCGCTTATAAGAGGGTCGAAGTCTTTGGCAGTTCTGTCTTTTAGAAAATTACCTGCGGTAGTCGGGTCGCCGGTACCACTGACATATAGATTACCGCTCAGCAGATTGAATTTTCTGTCTATATATCCGTCAGTATAGAATTCTGTTTTAAATCTGTAGTCAGGGCCCAATACTTTTATAGCCGCGGCAGTGGTTATAAGCTTGAGGTTAGAAGCCGGAAGAAGGTTTTTATTGCGGTTATACTCGAACAGTATCTCTTTTGCGTCAAGGTCGTAAAATTCGACAGACCACTGACCGCTTCTCGGATCAGATATCACAGCGAATTCTTTAGGAAGTTCAGCAACATTTATGTCTTTAACGACAATTCTTTTTTTTATTTCAGTTTTGTGAGGTTTCTCAGGATGATCGTCTTTAACGGTCTCACCGGGACCTGCACAGGAAAAAAATAAGGAGGTGATCAGAAATATTTTTAATGTCTTAAGCATTACGGTCAATTGAACATTTTATGGAAAAAATGCCTGAATCTTTCCCAGAATCCGACTCTGGTATCTACCCTGATCTTTCCTTTAGGTTTAGGCATTACTACGCTCTGATGAACGAAAAGTTCCGAAGAAGAAAGGTCTCTCGTCTTTAGAAGCGATTCGAAATCGTCCATCTGTTTATCTACTTCAATAGCCTGAAGCTGATATTCCATAGGTTCGAGAATGAAAGATAAATCGGTTACCATGTCGCTTTTCACTTCGACTCCCCGTTCAAAACCGTCGCTGTATCCGATGTGAGAGCATTTGAGGATATAACTTCCTTCCTTAACTCCTCTGATAACGAACTTTCCGGTCTCATCTGTAGCAGAACCTAGACTTGTACCGATTATTGTGATGTTGGCTTCTGTTAGAATAAGGCTGTCTAAACTTATTACAGTACCTCTGATTATTCCGGATGAGAAGGCTGTCTGTAACATTGTAAGCAAAATTATCAGCATTATATTCTTCATATTCAAAAACCCCGTTTTTAAATTATAACTAAATTTACGCTGATTTGTTCTTAAAACAAAATAAAAAAAGCGGGATTTTCATCCCGCTATTTCTTGAATAAAAAAGATTATTTTACTTCGCTTTAGGAAGTTTCGGCAGCGCTAGATTCGGCCGTTTATCGAATTTAGGATGTTTTACAGGTTTCTTTTTCATTTCGGCCGTTACGATCTCGAGCGCTTTATCAAGCTGAGGATCTTTACCATCCGTATAATCCTGAGGTTTGATGTCAACCTCGATATCCGGATCTGTACCGTAATTCTCAACTCCCCATCCAACGTCCTTAAACCAGAAGGAGTATTCGGGCTGAGTCGTCCCTGATCCGTCGGCAAGCTGATACTGTCCGTTGATCCCTATAACACCGCCCCATGTCCTTTTACCGATCAGAGTACCCATCTTCATCAGCTTGAAGGAATGACTGAAGATATCACCGTCCGATCCGGCGAATTCGTTAGTTACCGACACGATCGGTCCCGCAACTGCGTAGGAGGGATATGTCATGGGCTGCTTGTCATATCGTGTAATATCATACCCGATGATCTTCCTGTTGAGCTTTTCAAGTATCAGCTGTGACACGAAACCTCCGCCGTTGTAACGCACGTCGACGATGAGAGAATCGTATTCGCATTCGGACAGCCACAGCCTGTGGAACTCGGCGAAGCCGTTGAATCCCATATCAGGTATATGGATATATCCCGTTCTGCCTCTGCTTTTTTTATGAACGTACTGTCTGTTGGTCTCCACCCAGTTCCTGTATTGAAGGTGTTGCTCAAAAGCCAGCGTTCTGACCACAACATCCTCTTTTGTCTTTTTTCCTTTTCTCTGAATCGTCAGAGTAATGTACTGATCCGGAAAGTTGACCAGAAGCTGCTTGGGATGCGTTTTCTTATCTACTTTCGTTCCGTTGACAGCTATCAGCGTGTCACCGTTCTGAACATTTATTCCGGGTCTGAGAAGAGGGGACATCTCATTGTTGTTGGAAGGATCGCCGTTCAGAATTTTCTCGAAAGTATAAGAATTACCGTCTTCGGATAATTTATATCCGCATCCGAGCTTGCCCATCGGATAGTTTTTCGGTTTTCTGTAGTCTCCGCCCCATTCATAGCAGTGAGAAGTTCCGAGTTCACCCTGCATTTCCCATATCAGATCCGAGAATTCGCCCCTGCTTCCTACCCGGCTGATCAGGGGATAATAACGGTTATAGACTTTAACCCAGTCGATACTGCTTAAATTCTCTGTCCAGAAATGCTCTCTCTGCAGAAGCCATGCTTCGCGGTACATCTGTTTCCATTCCTCCCTCGGGATCAGCCCGATCTTAACTCTTGATAAATCTATTCCTCCGCCTTCGAGAGAAAACTTATTCGAAGCTTTATCATCTGGTTTGGCACCTGCTTTTAAGACTAACAGTCCGTCATCTGTTCTTACGATCATGGACTTCCTGTCGAGCGAAAGCCTGTAACCTTTAATGGTATCGATCACGGTTTCTTCTTTCTGAGCTTCCAGGTCATAAGTTTTAAGTACGATCTTATTTCCTTTTTTGTTCTCGTTATAAGAACTTACTCTTTCAGCATATAATATTTTTTTACCGAAAGTTGCGAGGTCGCTGTAATGGGAAGTTTCTATCGGGAATTCCAGTATCCTTTTTTCGATCCCGTCAAAATCGATCTTGACTTCCACTTCTTTTTTCTTGCCGTCTTTTTTATCTTTTTTGTCGTCTTTCTTCTCTTCAGGATCTTCACCTGCAGGCGTTTTTGGATCGAGTATGAAAGGAGAACCAGTCTCTTTCAGCAGCGGAAGCGCATATATTTTAGAAGCTTTCATAAAACTGAGTTCGAACTGTACGGCGTCTCCAACCGGATTGAACGTCCTTTCGCTGATAAAGAACATATATTTTCCGTCCTCTGAGAACACCGGATGATTGTCGGACAGAACAGTTTCTGTTACGGTATGAGTTTTTCCTGTTACAGAATCAGCTATCTTGATTACCTGGATTAATTTATCCGGAGTGAATTCATAAGCTATCCATTTTGCGTCGGGACTCCAGGATACGGTCTCGATCCTGTGTCTTTCCGATCTGTCTATAAGCTTTGATGTCTTCTTTTTAAGGTCGACAATATGAATCTCATTTCTGTTATTGAGCACGACTATCCTGTCATCTTTCGGTGACGGAGAGATTTTCCATATTCTACAGAGCGGTATGTTCTTCAGAAGAGTTTCAGTGTTCTTCACGGGGTCCACGATCAGTATCCTGTCCTCGTTCTCATGCTCGTCCGATACTATCACAAAACGTTTATTGTCGTAAAGCCATACCGGGTGGCGGTATCTTACACCGTCTTTTTTGCCTGTCTGCCTTACCGGACCTGTCCAGTTAGCCATTGAAACGGCTTTTCCTCTTGCAGTCAGAGCTGTGTGAGTACCCTTTGCGCTGACATCAAAATCCTCTAAATATTCCTGCGTATCAATAAACTTTCTCTGAAGCTGTGTATGCGAACTTATGAAGCCGACTTTGATCATTTCATTTTTTCCGGTCTTCACGTCAAGTCTGAACAGATCTGCTCCGGCATGATAGACTATAGTTCTTCCGTCAGTATGAGGATTTCTCGCATAGAATTCATCGTGATTTGTGTGTCTTTTCAGATCCTTTCCTTTTGTATTGCAGGAATAAATATTACCTATTCCTTCGTGATCAGAAAGAAAATATATTCTGCTGCCGATCCACATCGGATTGGCGATATTCGATTTGAGATCTTTCAGTATCTGACTGAACTGCCATTTCCCTTTTTCGTCGATCCATATCTCTCCGGCAGTTCCTCCACGGTATCTTTTCCATCTCGCCGAATCTCTGGCATGTTTTGTTATTACGCAGCCTTTTGGCCCGAATGATATCTGGTTGGCGTACCCGGCACCGATCTTTTCCTCACTTCCACCTTCAAGGGGTATTCTGTAAATGCTCGTATCGAAAATCTGCTCGAAGTTACTTGCAAAATAAATGTACTTACTGTCTGCCGACCAGTCAATTACACTCGAAAAAGCACCGTGAAAAGTAAGTCTTTTCTGTTCTCCTCCGCTCGTAGGCTTGATAAATATCTCCGCGGAACCTTCTTCGCTTCCGTTATAGGCAAGGTATTTTCCGTCCGGTGAAAGCCTTGGAACTGACGCGGCTCCCGTATTGGCTGTTATTCTTACAGCGTTTCCGCCTTTCAAAGGTACCTGCCACAGGTCATCCTCACAGACAAAAACGACTGTGTTGCCCCGAACGCCTGGATACCTGTAATAACCGTGATTTTTCATTATTATTCCTCCGCTTTATGTGTTTACATATTTATAGTAAATTCCTTAAGCGAAAACAAGTATAATAATTTATTTTTTTAATTGATTTTCTGCGTTTTTTGTAGTTATATTATAATCTGCATTTTAACTTGTGGAGGGGGAAATGCACGAAAAACAGCTTATGGAAGCAGTACTGAACTACCTGAAAAGGAACGGCCCGACCACTGTATTCGAAGCGCTTAAGGATTCTCTGAGCGAAGCTGAAGCTAAAGAATACGCCAGCGAGATCGAATATGCTTTGGACAGGAAAGACCTGATAGATCTGAGAGCGCATGCTTCAGGCAGAATGATCGCCGAGATCACTACCAAAGGCAAAATGTATCTTGACGAATAGATTATTTTATACCGAATAAAGCTTTTATGAACATATCGCCTTCGATCAATCCGTAACTGCCCGCAGCTGCGGATTTTTCGTTGTATTCCGTAACAGCATCAGGTTCATCGCCCGGTCTGTAAATGATGAACGGGACTGGATCGTGTGTATGGGTTCTGACAGCGCACGGTGTTGCATGATCGGGAGTAACGGCTATGGCTACGGGCTCATCGAATTTCGCGGTCTCTTCAACAATATATTTAACTGCTCTTTTATCAAGGTATTCGAGACTTTTTACCTTAAGATCGGCATTTCCCTCGTGACCGGCCTCATCTGTCGCCTCGATGTGGAGATAAACAAGATCGTGAGTCTTTAGCGCTTCGACTGCGGCCTTCGCTTTTCCTTCGTAATTTGTCGTATAAAGACCTGTAGCACCTTCGACGTGGATCACATCCATTCCCGCGTAGATCCCTATACCGTAGAGCAGGTCGACAGCTGAAATGACCGCTCCTGTTTTACCGTAAAGCTCCTGAAGCGTCTTCATTTCAGGTTTGTATCCCGCAGACCAGAACCATATGGAGTTGGCCGGATCCTTTCCTTCCGCGACTCTCTTTTTATTGACAGGGTGGTCCGCAAGTATCTTCTGCGATCTTATTATTAGAGAAGTAAGAACGCTGCAGGTCTCATGCGCTTCAGCAGAGAGTGATACGGGCATGACTTCAGCGAACGGAGTTCCCGGAACATCGTGCGGGGGTGTAAGCCCGACTTCCTTCCGGCCTCCGTTCAGAACGAAAAGATGTCTGTAGCTCACGCCTTTGTGAAAACGCATTGTTTCATTCGCGAATTCCGCATTAAGAGCGTCTATCAGTTCGTGAGCTTCCTCTGATGAAATGTGTCCGGCCGAGTGGTTCTTGATCTTCCCGTCCTGAACGCAGATGAGATTGCATCTCATGGCGAGGTCTCCGGGAATAAGCTTCACGCCCATGCTGGCCGCCTCGAGAACGCCTCGTCCCTGATAGAGTTTTCTCACGTCATACCCGAGTACGGCCATATTCGCGACCTCGCTGCCGGGAGGAAGTTCGTCCGGTACCGTCCTGAACAGACCGCACCGTCCTTTTTTCGCCAGCACGTCGATGTTCGGTATGTCCGCGGCTTCAAGCGGCGTCTTTCCGCCGAGCTTCTCTATCGGGTAGTCGCTCATTCCGTCACCGAGTATGATGATGTATTTCATTGTTCTTATCCTATTTGTAGTTCTTCTTCAGGTAATCTTTGAACGAGTCGTAATCGGATCTGATATGGTCGTACTGCTCCTCTTTGTGCTCTATGCCTTCAAGGCTCGGAGGTAGCTCCGGATCAAAACCGAGCAATTCAATGATCTGCTCGGGGAACTTGGCGGGATGCGCAGTCTCCAGCGATATGTATAGCTGATCCTTATCGTCGCCGTGTTCTTGAATGTATTCGTGCAGACCTGCCCATCCTACCGATCCGTGCGGTTCAAGAAGCAGTTCGTGATCTTTCCAAGCGGTTTTAATGGTCTCTCTCGTATGCTCGTCGTTTATACTTACTGCCCAAATCTCTTCTTTCATGTGTTTCATATCTGCTTTTTTTACGACCGTTCCCTTTTCGCTCATCACGCCGCCGTATAATGCAACCAGCCTTGCCATATTGCTCGGATGACCGACGTTCATGGCGCTGGAAATACAATTCTTCGACGGCACTATTATATCGTAATCCTCTGTCTTAAGGAATTTCGGGTATTCGTCGTTGGCGTTCGTGGAGATCACGAATCTTTTAACGGGAAGTCCCATCTTCATAGCTATTACTCCGCCCATCATATCGCCGAAATTTCCGGACGGCACCGAGAAAATGACTTTCTCGCCTTTCGCTTTTTTCAATTTAGCGTAGGAGTAGAAATAATAAACCGTTTGCGGTATCAGCCTTCCGATATTGATCGAATTTGCAGATGAAAGGTTCAGGTGGTCAAGATCAGTATCAGCGAAAGCCTGCTTGACCAGCGCCTGACAGTCATCGAACTTCCCGTCCAGAGACAAGATCAGAATGTTGTTCCCGAGCGTCGTCATCTGCTTTCTCTGCCTGTTAGTAACCTCTTTTTCAGGGAACAGCACCAGAGCTTTAACGTTGTTCAGTCCGTAATAAGCGTTAGCTATCGCGCTGCCGGTGTCTCCCGAAGTGGCTGTCAGTATTAAAAGGTTTCTGTGATCTCTTGAAAGATAGTAGTTCATCAGCCTTCCCATCATCCTCGCGGCAAAGTCCTTGAACGAAGCTGTCGGTCCCTGATCGAGCCTCATTACGTACTTTCTGTCGTATCCATTCTCGAGAGGAACATCAAAATTATAGGCGTCCTTACAAATAGCTTTCAGATCTTCTGCAGGTATATCGTCTTTAAGGAACTTATGTATAACAGTGTATGCTATTTCCCAGTACTCCATCGTGCTGAACGAATCTATCTCTTCCGCCGTAAGTTGAGGTATATGGTCAGGCATAAAAAGCCCTTTGTCAGGAGCTATTCCTTTTAATAGAGCCTCTTTGAATGATACTGGTTCGGCTTTAAGGTTCGTCGAGTAATAAGTGATAGGTTTTGTCATATCGTCCCCTTGGATTTTTAACAGCCGAAAATCTATGAAAAAATGATCTTTTTAGCAATAAATTTGTAAATATTATACTTGATATTATTAAAAATAGTTTTTATTTATCTTAACAGAAGAAATAATGAGCAATTAAAAATAAATAAAACGGGAGGGGACAATGAAGTATGAATTACTGTCTGCCAGAGACAAAAAAGCAATGGACGCGCTGAAAAAATTTCACGGGGGAGCTAAAAAGATCAACGATACAATAGCTCACAACAAGAAATTCGAGACCAGAAAGAAAGTTCTGAAGGAAAAAGGTTATGGAGAGATGATAGCCGATGCGGAAAAGCTTATCAAGAAATTCCCGAAGCTTGCCGATTTTGAAAAAGCCAACAAGATAAAATACAACAGGAAGCTCGGTATCGCGAGAAGCCAGGTTTCAGGATTTCAAGGAGCAAAAGTAACTTATAACTTTATGAAGAAAGTGGTTAAAACAGCTAAGAAAGACCCTGTTTTCATTCCTGCCGAATTCATTTCCGTTGTTCCTCTTACAGATCATTATGTATATTCGGGCGATCTTATGGCTACTCTATGCATGGCAGAAAACATAATGGGAGCACAAAAATACTGCAGCACTAATCTTATCGGAACTCCGCAGCCGGAAAAAAGATTCAAAGAACTTGAGAAAGTGACCGGAGAAAAATTCGAAAGGGCAAAGATCGATAAAACCAACTCGGCGCTAATACTAAAGAATCAGGGAACATTTTTCGGTAACTTCGGAGGGATAGAAGTAGCGAACAGCAATCACCTGGTATATCTCGACGGTGTTACGAGAACGGCAATGGAAACAGGAGGGGATTTCTACCTTAATCCGAGCTGGAGCACTATCATCGCGTCATGCTATTACGCTAAAGATATTCCTAACCTGACTTTCAAAGTTTCTATGCTTCTGTCAACCCAGACAACAATGCATTTCAGGATGCTTCTCAATATCATCAACGAATATATCCGCAAGGACGGAACTACTCCGATATACGAGATCAACATCGGCAACGGAGCGGACCCCGACACTTTCATCACCTGCGCGAAAGAACTCAAAAAAAGCGGTATTAAAGGCATCAGCCTGGCTGCTCACATGAGAATAAATCCGGACCTTGGTATGGCCGGATTCGACTGGACGAAGAACGCCTACAAAGTTCTTGAGAGCGGAACGGACATCACCTATAAATACGAAAGCGACGGAACCGCAAGGGAACTTGACACAATGGCAGCGTACTTCGTATCAGATGAAGAGAGGAACAAGCTTGCCGGAAAGATCGGTGACGTGATATACTACAAGTCCCTAAAGGCTACCAAGGACGGTATGGACTTTATGAAGAAAAAAGGTATAAGGACTCAATTCGGAAAGGGCAGCCTTTAAGGAGCTATTATGATAAAGAACTGGAGTAAGCGTTTTTCGGATAATGCCGCAGATTACGAGGGTTATCCGATAGGGAAGACCTTAAAGCTTCTCGCATCGAATCCGAACATAATTTCGCTTGCGGGAGGGCTTCCTTCGCCTGATGTTTTTCAGAAGGCTGAGGTCAGGCTGGCGACAAAGAAATCGCTAGAGGGGAATAAGATCGATCAGGTTATGCAATACTCTTCCATTCCGGGTGAAAAAGCCCTTTTCGACGCTGTTATTAAGTATCTTAAGCGCGACAAGATAAATATTAAGGAAGAGAACCTGCTTATCACCACATCGGGTCAGCATGGACTCGATCTCGCCGGAAGGCTTTTTCTGAACCCGGGCGATACAGTCATGCTCGACAGACCGACGTTCGCGGGAGCAATAGTGGCATTCGATCTAAACAGACCGAAGTATATCGGGGTCGATATTGAAAAGGACGGCTCGAACGTAAAGGGTTTCCGCAAGAAGCTGGCAGCGATAGAGAAGAAGGGCGGAAAGATGCCCAAGTTCATCTATGTCGTTCCTGATTTCCAGAATCCGACAGGCATATCAATGAGCGTAAAAAAAAGGGAAGCTCTGCTGGATCTCAGCTATGAGTACGATGTCCCGGTCATCGAGGACAGTCCGTACAAAGATCTAAGATACCAGGGAAAAATACCTCCTTCGATCTTCTCCATCGACCAGAATAAGTACAAGGGAACTAATGTTATAGGCTTATATACTTTTTCAAAGATATTCTGTCCCGGAATGAGGGTCGGGTTCAATATCGGACCGGCGGAAGTGATAAAGAAAATGTGTAATATCAAGGAAGGAAATATCCTTAATACACCGAAATACAATCAGGATATATGCGCAGCATATCTGACCGAGATGGACCTTGAGAAGCATTTTGAAAACTGCAGGAACTACTACAGGGACAAACTGAAACTGTTCCTGGCTACAATGGATAAATATTTTCCGAAAAGTTCAGGCGTGAGCTGGACGAAACCCGAAGGCGGACTTTTCCTCTGGGTAACAGTGCCTGAGCATATTGATACTGAAAAACTTTTTTATCAGGCTGTAGAAAAATACAATGTCGCTTTCGTGCCTGGATGGCAGTTCTACGGGGGAAAACCCGCGAACAATCACATGAGGCTGAACTTCTCCTATTCTTCAAAGGAGCAGCTCGTGGAGGCAATAAAGCGGCTCGCGAAATGCATCAAAGACCAGAAATAAATTAAAAAGCCCCGATCCGGGGCTTTTTTTATTTCTTCTCTTTCACTATATCGAAATCTATTGTTAAAAGTTCTCTGCTCACGCCTTTCAGTTTGACTGTCAGCTCTTTACCGACGAACAGTTCGTCCCCGGTACGCCTTCCTTTGAATATCTTTCTCGTATCGTCGTACTCGTAAAGGTCGGTGTGCTGTTCTCTGGCGCGGATCAGGCCCTCGACGGGCCATTCCTGCATTCTTACATATGTCCCGTACGGCATCACAGTAACTATAACGGCTTTGTATTCTTTTCCGATCTTGTCGGTCATGAATTCGATTATCTTGAGGTCGCGCGCTTCGTATTCGGCTTTAATGGCCTTTACTTCGCGTTCGGAAGCGAGGAAGCAGAGACCCTGAATGACCCTTTTGTTGTCCCGGGCTTTATTAACAGAGAGTCTCTTGAGATGTTTCTTGATCAGCCTGTGAACCATAAGGTCGGGATATCGTCTTATCGGCGAAGTGAAGTGAGTGTAAAGGTCGAAAGCCAGACCGTAATGTCCGATATTGTCCGTCGAGTATTTCGCCTTCATCATGGTGCGGAGGAAATTATTCGCGAGATAATCGCCGCTCGGGGATTCCTTTATCAGAGTAAGCAGTTTCTGCATGTAAAAGTGGTCGGTAGGATCGTCCGAAGGTGGAGCTGTAATACCATTAGCCTGCAGCTCCTCAAAAAAGTCGGCGATCTTGTCAAGTGATGGTCTGTCGTGGATACGGTAGACTCCGGGTAACTTGTCTTCTTTCTGCGAAAGGAAATGCGCGGCGCATCTGTTGGCTGCGAGCATGAAGTCCTCGATTATATTGTTCGACTCGTGAAGCTCGTAACGGTGAATATCAATTGTTTTACCGTTCTCGTCAACTACCACCTTGATCTCGGGTAGCTCGAACTCGATCCCGCCCTCTTTGAACCTTTTGGTTCTCAGAATGTCTTTAAGCTCTTTCGACCAGACCGCTTCCTGCCTGAAATCATCATACTTCGGATCGGTCTTTTCACCCTTCAGCGCCGCATCAAGAAGGTACTGATATTCCTTATAATTGAAACGGAAAGCGGATTTCATCACCGTTTCCTTGAAATGGTAATTCTTTATCTCACCGTCAGCGCCGATCCTCATAAAGCAGGAGAACGCAAGCCTTTCAACATCAGGATTAAGACTGCAGAGGTAGTTCGACAGTTTCCTTGGCAGCATCGGCACGACCGATGAAGGCATATAAAGTGAAGTACCTCTTGAAGCGGCCTCGATATCCAGCGCGCCTCCTTCAGGAATGTATGACGACACGTCCGCGATATGAACCCCCAGGTCGAATGACCCGTCGGGCAGTTTTGTAATGTTTATCGCGTCGTCAAAATCCTTTGCGTCGGCCGGATCGATAGTAAATATCTTTTCGTGTCTCACGTCTGTCCTGTCAGGTATCTTGACGGTAATAAACTCCTGCGTGTACTGGTCAAGTTCAGCCTCTACCTCTTTCGGGAAAGTATCTTTGAAACCGTGCTTTCTTGCGATAGCTCTGAGAGAAACATGCGGATCTTCCTTATCGCCTAAGACTTCTACTATATGCGCGTTCACCTGATTACGCCAGTCATCGACGTCTATCACTACCATCGTGCCTTCTTCAAGCTCCTGAAATCTTTTTTCGACTTTTTTCTTGCTCAGCCTGACTTTCAAACCGTTGTCGCAGATCACGTAAAGAGCGTTGCTGATGTATTTGATCTCGCCGACGAACTCTGTATTTATCCTCTTGAGAACTCTGACGACCTTTCCTTCGATGTCCCAGTACTTGGGAGAAGGAATTAGCACGAATTCCACTTCGTCACCGTCGAAAGCGTCGTTGGTGAATATTCTCGGTATAAAAATATCTCCCTCGATATCCTGAGAAACGATCTTGCCGTTACCGTTCTTTCTCATCTGGATTATGCCGGTATAGGACTTTGCGGTTTTTTTGATCTCGTCCGTATCCTTCCCTTCCCGATGTTTTCCTGAATATTTTTTTGCGGACCGGTTAAAATTTTTCATTTTCATTCTCCGTAATTATCTACTTCGGGAATTTTGAAGACAGAATACCAGTATCGATCTGAATATCCGCTTTTCCTTTCAGTTCCGAGGTATATTTCCTTATTTTATGATTAACTATGGAATTGATCATGCTCTGCCTTAATTGTTCTCTAACTTCATCAAGTTCGAACTTTCCGCCTTCCCTTTTATCGGTCACCTTGATAATGTGATAGCCGAACTGGGATTGTACCAGGTCCGATATTTCTCCTACGGGTGTAGCGAATGCTGCTTTTTCAAATTCCGGCACCATCTTTCCTCTGTCGAAAAATCCCAGATCGCCGCCGTTCTCTTTGCTTGGACAGATCGAATAGAGTTTTGCCTCTTCCGCAAAATCACCGTTATGTTCCGTCAGTTTCTCATGAACATTAAGCGCGGTCTCTTTTTCAGTTTCGGCGAAAAGTATGTGTGACGCACGTACTTCATCACCTCTGGAAAATCTCTCAGGATACTGATCGTAGTATTTCAGCAGATCTTCATCGGAGACCTTTGTATCTTCAAAGAATTTCTTTAAAACGAAATTTCTCAGTTTCAGGTTTCTTTCAACTCTTACTCTGAGGGTATTCATGTCGTCGCCGGTTTTTTCCAAAACCTTTAAGAAATCTTCTTCGGACTTAAAGCTCTGTTTCATTTTAGAGATCATATCATCGATGTCCTGATCGGAGACAGTGATATTCTCGCCGGCGGCTTTTTCCAGCATTAGCGCACCTTCTATCAGGATATCAGCTACCTCTTCAACTTCTTTTTCTTCCAGCACATGTCTCTTCAGCACGTATTTTCTTTCCTCAAGAGCCATGTCGAACTCTTTTTCCGTGATTTCGTAGCCGTTCACTTTGATCATTGTTTTCTCCGTTTGTTTTAAATGGTCATATTATAGAGATGATAAGAATTTATAATAAATATTGCAAGGAACTCATTTGACGGTTTCAGGCACTTTTACGAACAGATTGATCATGAAAACCGATACGCCTATAAAAATAAAAAGAACTGAAAAGGAGAAATTGTCCGCAATGTAGCCGAAAAGGGGAGCCAATACTATGGTAAATATTCCGGTCATCTGGTTCTCGACCGAAAGAACCGTCGCTCTCTGGTCCTTGTCCATAAGATCACCTATTACGTCCACAAAAATAGGCCTTCTCAGATTTTTGAGCACGAAAAGGAAGAAAAAGCTCAGTACAACGAGTACAACGAGATCTAATTTTACGGACGCGGCTATAACGAAGCAGGTCAATCCGAGTATGCTCATTGTGGATTTCATAAGCAGAGAGGATGTACGTTTTTTATTGAGCCTGTAGACATTTCTCGAGGCAGCAGCGCTTATGATGTATATAGCCGTGTAGACCAGCGCCAGGCTGATCTTGAGCGTTATTTTTTCGTCAAGGTCAATAAAAGTTTTAAACGTGAAAGCGGTAAGAAGACCTGCAAGTATCGGCTGAATATAGTCTTTTATGCTTCCGAATATCGCGTCGAATATTGAAGACGATGTGATAGTTTTGAGGATAGCGGAATCTCTGACGACTCTTTTAAATTCTGATACGCTTATCTTGAAAAATTCTCTGAAGCTGAATTTAGTCTTTTTTATCTGATCTAGACTGTCCGGGTATGAAAGTATAAGAATTATTTCGGCGGTATACGGTATTACTGAAATGAGGAATAGCGCTTTGAGTGCATCGATCTGAAAAAGGAATACGATCGAAAGAAGGGATGAGACCGCCGATCCTATCATCGAGAAAGATCTTGTCCTGCCGTATACAAAATTCTTCTGTCCGAACCATCCTTTCTGCTCAAGATATGAATATATCATAGCTTTGTGAGTTCCTGACCTGAAAGCTTCACCCAGACCGAAGAAAGCCATAGCCAGCGCGTACATCCAGAAGTTCATTCCGAAAAAGAAGAGTATAAAAGATATTATATAGAAAGAGAAGCACCATGTCAGCTCGCGCTTTTTACCGTAATTGTCGGCGATTATTCCGGAAGGGATCTCGAAAATGAAAGACATAGTTTCGCGTACTGAATATAAAAGACCTATCTGGAAAAGGTTTAGTCCGGACTGCATAAGAAAAATGATCAGGAAAGGCTCGAAGAACTTAAGGTCTCTAAAGAAACCGTATGCGCAGAATTTCCAGATCTGCCTGTCATTTACGATTTCTTTATAATTTTCACTGCTCATTTAAAAATTTCTCCGGTCTGTTTGTACCAGAACAATATGTCGAGATGGTCCGGCGGAATCAGGGTTCTTTTTGAAAAACCGAGCAGTTTCTGCTCCAGCTCAAGATAAGTTCTTTCATTAATAGATTTCGGTATTTCATTAATAATACCGTATGCAACCATGTTTTTCAGTATATGTCTGTCCAGAATAGCTATTTCAGATCCGTAACCTATGTTTCTAAGGAAATGGCTTGCTTCTTTAAAGCTGTAACCTTTAATGTTCGTTACCAGCCACTTTCTGAGTTTAATTATGTCTTTAACATTATTCAGAATAAATTTTTTGAAATCCATTGAGTAGAAAAGTGTGCGGTTTGCTTCTATATAGGCGCTTTTATTATTATGGAACCTTACACCAGTAATATTCTGCCGGATTATATCCTTGCATGCTTCGTACAGTAAACGGGAATCTCTTAGATTTTCGACTGCTCTCCAGCATGATTTTGCTTTTGATTGAGGTGTAAGAGTACAAAAAGAGAGTTCAGCGAACAGGCTGTCATTATCCATGTTCAGAAATCCGGAACGGAAGTCTTCAAGTCTGTTTCTGATATCATCAATTATGGTATTATACAGGTTTTTAAGTTCCGATATGTCATTCTTCATTCCGGCTCCGGTTTTTGTTAATTCGGGAAAGATAAATTATTTTCAACAAAATTAGAACAAAAATCGTTTGGAAAATCTAACAAATTATATTATTTTCAGGTTATAAACAGAAGTTTGGAACTTGAAAAGAAAAATGCGAACATGGCGGGCACTTTATGGAATTACTCAAAAAGCTGATTAAAAAAGACAGGATCTATAATGACCGTGAAAACAGGGGAACTTTCCAGAAAGACGAGGAATCTGCCACGAATTTCTGGAAAATAAGAGAAAAGCTCAAGAAATTCGATCCGTTCCTCCTGTATGAATTTTCTGACGAGACAGATGCGGTAGCAGCTTTAATGAACCTCGATTATATAAAAGTAGCTCATGACACTGAAGAGCTTATTTGTCTTAAACCTATCACTTACGGATATTATCATACGTCTGAAGGGATGTATGAGGTCATTCTGTGCGGAAAGGAGATAAATGGCAGGATGTTTTCTGAAGCAGAAAAAATCTTCGAAAAATATAAAGGAAAGAAGATTAATTCAAAAAAACCTGAAGACAAAAAGAAAGCTGAAATTAAGGAACCTGCAGTAAAAGCTGTCTTGAAGCCTTTAATTAAGAAAAAAAACGATAAGGATTCTGAAGTTATTGATAAAAAGCCTGAAGTCCCCAAAAAATCTCCGGAAGTAGAATTCGTTAAGGAGGAGAAAGCGGTAAAGAGAGGAAATAATTACACTTTCAGGATATATAAGGCAAGAACGAAAGCGGATGCGGTCGCTTTTCTTCAAACCAAGCTCGTAGTTGACAGATCGAATATTATTATCGTAAAAACTCCAAGAGGAAGCTTCGGCAGGAACTATAACGGAATTTTTTTCCCCGAAAAGAAAAAGAAAAATGACAAGGCTGAAAAATGATCTCGATATTTCAGACAACATACGAAGAAAATGAGGATAAGATAAGAACTGTCAGGCATAAAGTTTTCGTTGAAGGACAGTGTGTTCCTGAGGAACTGGAGATCGACGGAAAGGACAGTTTATGTTTTCATGTCCTTCTGACCAAGAACGGTGAGGCTATTGGAACAGGCAGAATGGAAACGGACGGGCATATAGGAAGGATTGCTGTGCTGGAAGAATATAGAGGTATGGGTTTCGGTTCAATGATAATGAACAAACTCGAAGAGACCGCTGAAAAGAACGGTATCAGAAAGACTTATCTGAATTCACAAAAACATGCAATACAGTTCTATATGAACCTGGGCTATGAACCTGTAGGAGAATATTTTATGGAAGCCGGGATCGAGCATAAAAAAATGATAAAAGAACTTTAGAGGTATAAATGAGCTTTCTGAAGAATATTTTCGCGAAAGACAGATCTTACAAACAGTCGGACAACAGGGGAACATATCACAATAGTGCCGAGATCGCCACTGCCTACTGGGTGCAGAGAAACACAAAACAGAAATTCGAGCCTTATCTGCTTTATAAGTTCAAAGATGAAACCGACGCAGTAAGGGCTTTACTGGATTCAGGCTGTGTAAAACTTGCAGAGGATACTCAGGAGCTTATTTGTATCGAAGTGCTCATTTACGGTTATTATCCGGTAGAGAATGGAGAATATGAAGCGATCTTATGCGGCGAAGAAATGTCTGTAAGTCTGTTCATCAAGGCAAAGAAATCGTTCCTGAAGAACAACGGAATAAAGATCAATGAAAAAGAACCTGACGGTAAAAAGCAGGTTAAGAAAAAAGATCACGGACATCCCGAACTGGTTAAGTTCGTAAAAGAGCAGACCAGAGTAAAAATGGGCCACACTTTCATATACAGAATGCATAAAGGCCCGGATGCGGCGTCTGCGGTCGCATTTCTGGAAAAAAATCCCGTGCAGGAGAACATGCTCTACATTATTGTTGAGACTCCCGAAGGTAATTACGGCAGAGACATACAGGGAATATATAAAGAATAGGTACTTTGTTCCGGACAGTTTCACAAAGTTATTCACAATTTTTTAACAGATAAACAATGGTTATTTTTTTCAAACATTTTTGTTTTTTGCCTTGACATT
>DAIMKZ010000020.1:0-28238 GCA_036721445.1 Candidatus Delongbacteria bacterium | reverse complement strand
GTCGATTTTGGAGCTTTCGTAGATATAGGTATAAAGCAGGATGCATTAGTTCATGTTTCACAAATGGCAGACAAATTCGTAAAAAATCCTTCCGAAATCGTCAAAGTTGGTGATGTTGTTGATGTTACAGTGTTCTCAATTGATAAAGAAAAGGATCGGGTCGGATTAAGCATGAAAAAAGTCTGATCTTATTCAGGAAAGAGCTTATCCTTTGAATTTCTGCTTACCGGGATCTCTGTTTTCTTTTTGTCTTTCATAACAGCTATATATTTACCGCCGAACCATTTCTTAAGCTTATTCAAATGATCGGTATTAATAATAAATCCTCTGTGTATCCTTATGAAGTTCTGAGGAAGTTTTTCTTCAAGCGAAGCAAGAGTGTCATTAATGATGTATTCGTTGTCAAAAGTGCAGATGGAAGTATATTTATTGTCGGCCTTAAAGAAATAAATATCGCCTGTATTGACGAAAATTATTTCGTCACCGATCTTTATATGGATCCTTGAAAGTTTTTCCTGCTTATTTCTGATCTCGTTAAGAAGTGCCGTGATGTTTGAATTGAATTCCGTTTTCTTATCATCGCCCGAAGCGAATTTGTTAAGCTTCCCAACAGCCTTAGCCAGTCTCTCCTCCTCGATAGGTTTGAGCAGGTAATCTATTGAATTTGTCTCGAAAGCCTTGAGCGCGTACTCGTCGAAAGCGGTCGTAAATATAACTATAGGCATATAGTTAAGATTCTGAAGTACTTCAAATCCGTTCATTCCCGGCATCTGAATGTCTAAGAATATCAGATCGGGTTTCTGTTCGTTTATCTTTTCAACAGCTTCGATCCCGTTCTCGGCTTCGTCAATTACATCGATCTCGTCGAAGTTCTCAAGTTTTTTCTTCAGGCCGTTCCTTGTGAGTTCTTCATCCTCAACTATGATGGTTTTGTAAAACATAATACTTTCCTATATTTTTTTCGGGATACTGATAATTACCTTGAATCCGTTATTTTTTTCGACTTTGAAATTGTGGTCGCTGTTATAAACCAGCCTCAGCCTTTCTTTTACGCTTGAAAGTCCAATGCCGTTCCCTTCCGGTTTTTCTGATCCTTCCTTTGATTCTCCGTCATCCTCAACTGTGATAGTTACTCTTCCCGGAATGTTCTCATAGGCAGAAATATTTATCATTCCGCCTTCAAGCTTGTTGGAAAGACCGTGCTTAATGCTGTTCTCGACCAGCGGCTGGATCAGGAGCGGAGGAATAAGCATATTAGATAAAGTATCCGGTATATCGATCTGATATTCGAGCCTCTTACCGAACCTGATCTTCTCGATCTCAAGATATTTTCTTATCATCAGGATCTCTTCCTCAAGCTTTACGAATTCATTTTTTGAAGTTCTCAATGTGTAACGCAGGAGTCCGGAGATATTCTGAAGCATCTTCCTTGCTGATGTCGGGTCGAGATTTATAAGTTCTGAAATAGAGCTTATTGAATTGAACAGAAAGTGAGGGTTGATATTGAACTGCAGAGATGAAAGTTCTGCTCTCACTCTTCTTTCTTCAAGCCGGAGTTCATTGATCTTTTTCTGTTTAAGTTTTCTGTAGAAGAAAAAATAGGTAACTGAGAAAATGACGAAGAAAACAGCCCCGAAAATATATTTCTTGTTCCTCTCCTGTTCAAGTTTCAGATTAAGCAGTTCCTTATCCATTTCGTTCTTGGATATTTCATAGTCGATCTCGATTTTGGAAATAGGTGCGTTAAGTGAATCGCTCTGTGCTGTAAATGAGTTCAGCAGCATATAGTAATTGTTGGCGTTCTTGAAATCCTTGAGCAGATTATACAGCCCGTAAAGACCCATGTAATTCTCGCGTATCATCACTTCATTCCTGGTCTCGACAGATATCTCAAGACTTTTGTTCAGATATTCGAGAGCTTTCGAATAATCTCCAAAAACTTTGTGCATTGACGCGAGATTGAAATAAACTATCGAAAGACCGGAATGAACACTGTGCTCCTCGTAGATCTTTTCAGCTTTTTTATAGTTTTCGAACGCAGTTTTAAAATTTCCCATCATCTCGTTAAGGTCGCCAATAGCATTATAGCAGTTCCCTGCAAAATAGTTGTTGTCGGTTTTTTCAGAAAGTTCCAGCGACTTGTATGTGTACTCAAGAGCTTTGGGATAGTCGAATTTTCCTCTTACGGCAATTGCCATGAAATAATATGCTCTTGATAGGATATGTTCGTTACCGGCGGCATCCGCTATTCTGGCAGCTTCGGAAGCATATTCGTGTGACCTGTCAAAATTCTTTGAGCTCAGGCATACATCGGACATCTTCAGATAGTTTGAGGCGAGTTCTTCAGGCCTGTCTTCATTTCTTAAAATATCAGCCTTTTTCACATAATAATCCAGAGCTTCAGAATAGTTCCCAGATACGAAATATATATCTCCCAGAATTTCATAAGACCTGATCAGCCCTTTCGAATAGTTCAGCTCAATCGAAATGTCTCTTGCCCTGAGAAGGAATTTCAGCCCTGTTTTAATATCATTGTAATGGTCTATGTGATAGCCTGCAAGATTTATGAAAGCGTCAGCTTTATCGGTTCCCTCTGTAAGCTCTGCAGCATGGTCGATAAAGTTGATCTTATAAGGGAATTTATACTTGTTCTGGGCTGAGACAAAAAACAACGGGATCAGTATGAAAATCACCATGATTTTATTCATTTTGAGCCTCCGGAGTAAATTCATACGCGGATATGCTTGATCCGAAAGGCCTGATAATGTAAAGTACATTATTTCTTATGATCTCAACGCCTATTCTGTGTGTGTCGCCGATCTTTTTTGTAGTTATGTATTTTCCGTCGCTGCCGAAAATATCATAGATAGCTGAATTCAGACCGTATAGGTCGGTGTTCGAAGCTCTTCTGACCCAGAGATTGCCTGAATCGTCCGTCTGCATTAATTCTATGACAGTTTTGTATTTATTGGAGAAACTTATCGGAAGTCTGAATTTTTTTGCGATTTCCTTGCGGTAAGCGGCTTCCTTTTCAGACAATCTTAGAGGAGGCAGATCGTTATCAATTATGAATTTCAGTTTCATGTCCTGATCGAAAGCATAAATTTTATAGACATGATCAGAACTGTAACCTATAAAAACTGTATTGCTTTTAATGTCAAACGCATACGGGAAAACAGGTATCTCATAATCTATATTTCCGGAAAAGTACGAATCGAAAATACTGCTTATCACATTTACTTCGTTCAGTTTCCCGTCAACGGTCTTGAGGCTGAATTCTGTATAAAGTTCGCTTTTCTCTGTGAGGCTTTTTCTAAAAAGTCCTATGTATCTGTCACCTGAAAGATGTGTAAGTTCCACGGGAATATGCTGTAAAAGATTGTATTCTGAAATTATCCTGCCTGACAAATCTGCTTTCTTCATGTAACTGTCTTTCGACAGTCTTATAAGTGCTGTATCTCCGAGAATAGTAAAGAAATAAACAGGTTTTTCGAAATCCAGATTGCTGATAAAATTTCCTTTTTGGTCAAATTTAACGATGGATTCGGAATTATACTGAACAACGTAAAGATCGTCTTTTTCGTCGAATTTTATATCTACGGGGTGAGTCACCAGACTGCTGTCGATCCTGAATAATTCCTTTAATTTCATTTCTGATGGCTCTTTAAAATTTCTGTTGGATATAACAGGTACTTTTACATTAGGATATTCATTTCTGCATGATGAAAGAAGTACAATAAAAACAAGAGAAAGAAGGCTTTTGAATAATTTTGTACAGATACTTCTTTCAGACATTGTCTCAGTCGGTGATCCGCAGCTTTGGTCCAAACTGTGCGGCTGCATGAAATCTTTACGGTACACGAACATTTTCCCCAGGTTGAGGTAATCGCAGTTTTCAGATCTTTCTTCGCACGACCATATGTTTTTAGCAGATCTCATTTTTTCTTTTCCTTTAAATCCTATTGTATTATAAAGAAAAATCGGTCTGTTATCATTAAAAATATGACGAAACATCGATATGCGGGGATGAAATAATTATTTAGAGCAGCGAAATCACATTATCTGGAAGGTTTTTTTTCTGAATACGCCTTTAAGCTGAGACATAACTATTCCGGAAAGCACAACAGCTATTCCGGTGATCTTTCTGGCATCGAACTGCTCGCTTATTATGAAATATGACAAAACTGCAGTGAAAACAGGAATAAGATTCGTGAATACATTTGTTTTTGAGATTCCGATTTCTCTGATGGGTCTAATTATGAGCACAAAAGCCAGTACAGAAGCAAAGAGCGACATCGAGAATAAAGTGAAGGCAAGAGTAAAGAACGTATTGTTTTCAAAAGAAACGGCGATCTTTCCGGAAAGTTCGGGATAATCGATCAGCAGAAAAAGCGGCAGGAAAAGGAATGTGCCGAATATGCTCTGATATTTTGTGATAGTCATTGAGGAGTAGTTCGCCGAGAGTTTTTTTACCGATATGCCGTAACCTACCGCGCCAAGAACTGCGAGAAAAAGCAGAGAGATACCCTTTAACGTAAAATCGGTACCCGCACTGGGGTTTACCAGAATGAGAATTACTCCGATGAAAGAAAGGATAAGCCCGACTACGTTGAATATGTTCAGCTTTTCATTCAGAATTCTAAATGCAAATACAGGTGTCATAACAGGTATTAGAGATATTATTACGGAGGCAACGGTCGGAGATACGTAAAGCATCCCGTAAGATTCACCGAGAAAATAAATAAAAGGTTCGAAAAAGGCCAGAACGAACATTTTAGAAAAATCTTTTCTCCCGAGTTTTTCTTTTGTTCTGAAAATGTATTTTGTAAAAAATATAAGCAGGAGAGAAGCTATTACGAGCCTGAAGAATATCACGGAGACAGGATCTATAATCTCCAGCACTATCTTATACCAGATAAATGTTAGAGCCCAGAATAGCATCGGAAGAACAGCACAGGAATAAAGCAGAAATTTTTTCATTAATTACATTACCTTGGAAACTGAATAACAAAAAAGGGCAGAGACCGTCTCTGCCCTGCAGAATAAATATATATGTTAAAGTCCGGCTATTTTTTCGAGCAGATCTACTACTCTGTTCGAATATCCGAACTCATTGTCATACCATGATACGATCTTTATGAAGTTCCCGCCCAGTACTTTTGTCAGACCCGCATCGAAAATGGAAGAGTGAGGGTTTCCTACTATATCCACGCTTACTATAGGGTCTGCGCAGTATTCCAGAATTCCCTTCATTGCTCCTTCAGAAGCTTCTTTTACGGCAGCGTTTATTTCTTCGGCAGTAACGCTGCGTGACAACTCGCAGGTAAGGTCGACAACAGAACCGTCAGGTGTAGGCACCCTCATCGCGAATCCGTCAAGTTTTCCCTTGAGTTCCGGTACGACAAGACCGACGGCTTTAGCTGCTCCTGTGCTGGTCGGTATGATCGAGACCGCAGCTGAGCGTGCTCTGCGCAGGTCTTTATGGGGCGCGTCAAGAATTATCTGGTCATTCGTGTAGGAGTGTATCGTATTCATCAGGCCGCGGACGATACCGAATTTGTCATTTAACACTCTTGCGACAGGCGCAAGACAGTTCGTTGTGCATGATGCGTTGGAGATGAACTGCATATCTTTGGTCAGAACATGGTCATTGACTCCCAGAACTACGGTAGCGTCTACATCTTCCGCTTTGTCTGCAGGAACTGTAAGAATGACCTTTTTAGCGCCCGCCTTAATATGCTTGCCCATTTTCTCTCTGTTACGGAAAACACCTGTTGCTTCGATCACAATGTCGACGCCGAGTTCAGTCCACGGTAAAGCTTCGGGATCTTTTTCGGAGTGGATCCGGATCGATTTTCCGTTCACGATGAGCATATCTCCCTCGGCCTTAACATCACCCTTGAATTTTCCGTGTACCGAGTCATATTTCAGCAGATGTGCCAGTGTGGATGCGCTGGTCAGGTCGTTAATTCCCACGACTTCGATACCTTCTCTTTCCTGCATTATCCTGAAGACGACCCTGCCGATCCTTCCGAATCCGTTTATTGCAACTTTTACAGTCATTTTTCTACCTCTTTAATTTATTTTTATATCAGCATCAAAAATTATATTTAAAAATTCTTTATGTCAAGTATTATATTTAGGGCGAACAATAAAGGATTTTCTATTCATCTACGGAATTCCGTCAGAAATCTTTTCAGCTCATCCAGGTATTTATCCGATACTGATTTCATCCTTTCAAAGACACTTTTTAAATCGGCGGTCTTATAATTTGATGAATTTTGTTCCAGTTCCCTGCAAAGCTCAAGAAACTGGCCTGATCCGAAATTCGACACGACTCCTTTTAAACTGTGAGCTTCAAATCTGATTTTTTCACGATCATTATTTTCTACTGCTGAAGACAGACCGGATATCTTGTCAGGAATTTCTTTTGCGTAAAGTTCAAGGATATCAATGAACGAATTTTTACCCAGCTGATCCATCTTTAACAGGAGTTCTTCATGATCGATAATTTTATAGTTTGAACTGCCGATCGGCTGCAGGATTGATTTTACTCTATTTCCGGAGAATTTGATTATGGAGTTAATAAGATCTTCTTCAACGATCGGTTTTGGTATGTAATCATTCATTCCGGCATCGAGAAATTTCTGCCTGTCGTCTATCAGCGCAGAAGCAGTGAGCGCTATTATCGGGATATCTTTGTATGGCTTACCGCTTTTTCTGATCTCTTGAGTTGTTCTTATTCCGTCCAGTTCAGGCATCTGTCCGTCCATCAGAAGAAGGTCGTATTTATTCGTTGAAAGTTCGGCTATGGCCTCTTTTCCGTTGTTTACTATTTTAAAATTCGCTTTTTTTCTGTCCAGAAGTTTGATTATAAATTTCTGGTTAAGGATGTTATCCTCAGCTATCAGAATCTTTATACCTGA
The DNA here is from genome assembly GCA_036721445.1 of Candidatus Delongbacteria bacterium. Classification (GTDB taxonomy): domain Bacteria; phylum UBA4055; class UBA4055; order UBA4055; family UBA4055; genus UBA4055. The sequence goes on along the minus strand of DAIMKZ010000020.1, from coordinate 21,312 downwards.
AAGGTCAATATGCCTTATATCGGTTCCGGAAGGTTTTTTAATAAAATCTTCATTGTCTGATGTTACTGGTAAATTCAGGCTGAAGTAGAAATTGCTTCCTTTTCCGGGTTCAGATGAAACTTGAAGCTCTCCTCCAAGGATTTCGATCAGTCTTTTACTGATAGTTAAACCCAGTCCGGTTCCGCCGTATTTTCTGGTAGTGCTAATATCGGCCTGGCTGAATCTTTCAAATATTTTTTTCAGAGACTCCTTAGAGATGCCGATCCCGGTATCCTTAACTGAGAAAGAAACTTTGTGCACAAGACCGGATCCACCTTCATCATTGATGCTCAGAAGTATTTCTCCCGATTCTGTGAACTTGACGGCATTTCCGATAAGATTATTCAATATCTGGCCTATCTTCACTCTGTCGGAAAAATAATTGAATTCTGACCCGGGAGGCGAATAAACAGTTGTGAATCCGATCCTGGACGCATCCAGTTTTACTCTGTAAGGATAAGAAATAGTATCGGTGAGCTGTCTTAAATTGAAAGGCACGTTGTCTATCAGTATTTTTCCGGATTCGATCTTTGAAAAATCCAGGATATCGTTGAGTATCTTAAGAAGCAGGTCTGTTGATGTAATGATAGTCTCGAGGATGTCTTTCTGCTCTGAAGTGAGAAATGTTTCTGAAAGTATCTTCGTCATCCCGAATATTGAGTTCATGGGGGTTCTTATCTCATGGCTCATATTGGCAAGAAAACGGGATTTTTCGATGTTTGCCTGCTCCGCCTCTTCTTTAAGTCTTATGAGTTCCGCCTCGGTTTCTTTGATCTTTGTAATATCTATGAAAGACTCGAGAATATATCTTCTGTTCTTGTAGGTTATCAGGCATGCCCTTTTCAATACGGTTATGTTCTGGCCTGTACAGCTGACTACTATTCTTTCGGAGCTGTCCGTCTCGGTTCCTTCGTCAAGTATCGGACATTTGCCTATCAGTGCCGGACAAAACGAAAAATTACAGTGTTTCCCTATAATCTCTTCTCTTTTATATCCAAGTGTGTTTAATCCCGAGCTGTTGATGTTGACGATCTTTCTTGTTTCCGAGTCAATAAGTACTATTCCGACGGGTACCGAATCATATAGTTTTGTAATATATTCATTAGCCTCACTTATCTCGTTTTTCTGAGCGTTAGTGGTCTCTATCTCATACTGAAGTAACCTGTTCTTTTCTTCAAGGCCGGTGCGGTAATTAATGATCGTTTCCTGCAGCCTTATTGTAAAATTCCTGAATACGAAATAATAAGCGGTGACGAAGATGATGATCAGGAATGCGATCATGCACACTCTTATAATAAAATCATTCCTGTACCTCAGGATGTCAGGCTCGACTATTCTGTCTATCTGGTTCTGGTAGTATCCCTGGGCTACTATCCAGTTAAGTGCAGGGATATATTTGAAGTAGGAGGTTTTTCTGTCGGTATTTCCGGTCTCAGGGTCTTTATAATAATAACTGACCGTACCTTCATTACTTTCTCTTATCTGCCTCATGAATTCTTTTCTGAATTCGTAACCGTTCGCATCTTTATAGTCGTCGTCTATGAGGTTGCCCACAAGATCGGGACGGTTGGGATTTATTATCATCCTCGCGAAACCTTTTCCGCCAGACAGATTCAGGAGTTTATAAACAAAAATGTATTCCTGTGATCCTCTTAGATTTTCTTTTTCGATCTCTTCGAGTACGGTATCTTCAAGAACCTGACTGAAATATTTTTTTGAAATAACAGAACCGTAATAGATATCATATGTTTTGGAATAGTTAACGCTGATGAAATCATCGCCGTCACCGAGCAGAGCGGAAAAAAGCGAATCAGACGGCTCTGAACTCATTTCTTCAGAGTCCAAAGCGCTGTTTGTCGATGATCTTAAAGTATTTGTGTGGTCTTCATTAATTATCCTTGTTCCTTCCGGAGAATTAAGAAGCAGATATTTGCTGTTGGCTATAAAAAATTTTTTTAACGGGTTCGATTTGTCTGTTTTTCCGAGTACTTTAAGAAATACGTCTATTTTGGATGTTCTTTCTGTCTTATTTTCTGAAAAATACTCGATTATGGTTTTAAAAAGCGCTGAATTTTCATTCTGGAATGTTAGAATCAGATATTTCTGCTGAACTACAGAACGGTATTCAATGTTTTTTACGATCTCGTCAACTTCAAATCTGATCCTTTCAATGAAGAGTTTTTCCAGATGCTTTTTTGTGGACTCGGTGTTCTTTTTGTATTCAATGTAATATTTTGGAGTGTAGATACCAAAAAGAATAATGGCGATAGTGAAAACAAGAATGATCGAAAACCTTACTATTACCCTGGAGACGTTATTTTCGTCGAATTTAAGAAAGCTCTTCATATTGTTTCCGCTCTGCATGAAATGAGTTGTCTGTTAAAATACATAAAAAAAACCTCGAAGTAAAGACAAATATCGGTTCTGACTTTCTTATTTATATTTTAATTGTATTTTAATACCTTTTATGTTATCTTTTGTATCTTTTGAATAACTATTAGGGTAACGGGTCTATGAAAGCAAAAAAAATGGATACGGATAAGATACTTCAGAGGCTGTTCGATAAGAACGCAAAGCTTTTTTACATCATGGGGCCCTGCGTGATAGAGAATGAGGATACAGTTCTGGAAACTGCGGAGAAACTCTTCAAAGCCGCTTTGGAACAAAAAGTGGATGTTGTTTTTAAATCTTCATATACAAAGGCTAACAGATCGAGCATCGGATCATTTACCGGACCCGGGATCGTAAAAGGAATGAAGATATTGAAAAAGGTCAGAACAGAGTTCGGGTTTCCAATACTGACAGATGTTCATACACCGGATGAGGCTGAAGTTGCAGGAACGACAGCGGATATAATACAAATACCGGCATTCTTATGCAGGCAGACCGACCTTATACTTGCGGCGGCAAAAACCGGAAAAATTATCAATATAAAGAAAGGCCAGTTTGCTTCGGCGCAGGAAATGAACCTCGCAGCAGAAAAATCGCTTTCCGCAGGGAACAGCAGGATACTTCTCACAGAAAGAGGAACTACTTTCGGATATAACAATCTGGTGGTGGATTTCAGGAATTTTATGGAAATGAAAAAGTTCGGATATCCTGTAATATACGATGTGACCCATTCTCTGCAGAAACCTGCCGCCGAAGGAAATATGTCCGGCGGGCAGCCGGAGTACGCTCTGGCGATGGCCTGCGCCGCCGCTGCGACCGGAAGCATCGACGGTATATTCGCGGAAACGCATCCCGATCCTTCCCGCGCCAAGTCTGATTCAAGATCGATGATCGGGCTGGAACAAGCTGAAGAGCTGATCGTTAAGACAATGAAGATCAACAAAGTGAGATGCAGATAATGAAAAAAGAGATCAAAATGGTCGTTCTTGATGTTGACGGAGCCATGACGGACGGAATAATATACTACGGCGCGAGCGGAGAACTAATAAAGGCCTTTTGCGCGAAGGACGGATTCTTTATTAAGCATATCTGTCCTGAATCAGGAATAAGGATCGCAATAATTTCCGGAGGATTCGGAGAGATCGTCGAGAAAAGGGCTGAAGTACTTGGAATTGAAGACGTTTATACCGGACATGTAAACAAAGCTGAAGCTTATAACGAACTCAAACAAAAATATTACCTCGAAGATTCCGAGATAGCTTATTTCGGTGATGACTGGTTCGACTGGTCAGCAATGAAATTTGCCGGACTGAAAGGAGCTCCGTCTGATGCCAGCCCGGAGATAAAGGAAAGGGTCGATTTTGTAAGTAAAGCAAAGGCCGGAAAAGGATCGGTGAGAGAATTTCTTGAATTTATATTGAAAAGAGACAACAAATTTGAAGCTGCGCAAAAAAAATATCTGGACTGAGATCGTAATTTTAATGATACTGATTTTTTCGGCGGGGTGCTCAAGAAAAAATCCTGTTGAAAAGACAAATTCTCAAGACAGCGGTTCTGTTTCAGATAACGTTATATGGGATATGGAAGTGAATATAACGAACGAAGGAGAGCTGAAGGCAAAGTTCTTCGGCGGTTATGTGGAAAGAGACAATGTCGCGAACTCCAGATATTCAGAGAACCGGATTGATTCAGGTCTAAGAATTGATTTCTATCAGAAAGGGCAAAGATCGGGAATACTAACAAGCAGGAGGGGGAATATCAACGACCTGACAGAGTTATTCTCAGCCTGGGACGATGTGGTTTTCAGTTCTGAAAAAGGATATGTATTATATACCGACACGCTTATATGGAACAGAAAGGAAGCAAAGATATTCAGCGATTCGGATGTGATGATGGTCAGGGACGGAAGAGATACGCTGTACGGAGTGGGATTTGTAACTGATGACAGTTTCGGGTCATACGAGATCAAGAAACCCCGCGGCAGCGCAGTGATAGAGGATGGTGAAAAATAATCGGGCGGAGGTAAAGTTTGTTAAGATCGATGACAGGATACGGAAAAAGCTCAGGTTCAAGCCCTGATTATGAAATAACCGTAGAAATAAAAAGCGTAAATCACAGATTTCTGGACCTGAATTTCAGAATGCCTTCATTTTTGAATGAACTGGAGCTGAAATTAAGAGAATTGTTGAAAGCAAGGGTTGACAGGGGAAGTATTACGGTGTTCGTTAGTCTGATCCCGGCAAAAGGGAATAAGATAAAAAACCTGGACACAGATTCCGCGAGGGCGTACAAGGAAGCTCTAGAAACTCTGGCTGACGATCTGGGCATCAGCAGCGAGATCGGACTTGATACTCTTCTAAGATTTCCCGATATATTTGATGTTAAGGACAACAGCCTTAATGAAATTACGGAGTCAGAGATAATCAGCTGCTTCCTCAAAGCTGTTGACGCTATGATAGACTACAGAGAAAAAGAAGGGGCGAATATTTATTCGGATCTGTTAAAGAACGCATCAGAACTGAAGGATCTGGTATCGAGAACAGGCGAACTGGCAAAAGGAGCCGCAAAAGCCCAGTACGAAAAACTGCTGAACAGACTCAGGTCTATGACAGATATCGAGAGTTTAAATAAAGAAAGGCTTGAACAGGAGCTGGTTCTAATAAGCGACAGAGTTGATATATCAGAAGAAATTACAAGACTTTTTTCGCACATCGAACTTTTTATCAGCTCTCTCGATGCCGAAAAAGCATCCGGTAAGATCCTGAACAATCTTGCTCAGGAAATGCACAGAGAAGCGAGTACCGTTTCGGCTAAAACGAATCTTACCGAGATATCTCATCTTTCAGTCAGAATGAAGGAGATCATAGAATCGGTCAGGGAGCAGGTTCAGAATGCCGAGTAGAGGTAAGCTCATAGTGTTTTCAGCACCTTCAGGATCAGGCAAAACGACCCTTATTAACATGCTGAGACAGGAATTTCCGGCATTAGAATTTTCAGTTTCTGCAACCACCCGCTCTCCGAGAGGGAAAGAAACCGACGGTGTGGAATATTTCTTTCTTACTCTGGATGAATTTGCGGAAAAGGTCAGGAACGGTCAGTTCGTTGAACATAAAACAGTTTACGGCAACAGTTACGGCACACTTAAAAAGTATATCGATGAATCTCTGTCCGGGGGAAAATATGTGATATTCGATGTCGATGTTCAGGGCGGTCTGGCAATAAAGAGTGCTTATCCTGAAGATGTTGTCATGATCTTTATTTATCCGCCTTCTCTCGAAGTCCTTAGGAACAGGCTGGAGCTGAGGGGAACGGACTCTGAAGAAACCATTCAGAACCGGCTTAATTTCGCTAAAATAGAAATAGCAAAAATGAAAGAATATTCGTATAATATAGTGAATGATCGGCTGGATGAAGCTTACGCACAGCTCAAGAAAGTTCTGCGTAAAGAGGGAATTATAAATTAAAATAGAAAGGCGAAAAAATGAAAAAGAAGTACGACATCATTAGCGACAGGGACGACAGAGGAATAAGCCAGGAGCAGTTCGAAGAGGAAACAAATATCTATGAGGCTGTGATGATCATCGGCCAGAGAATGAGACAGATAGAGAGAAAGAACGCGAGAGAATTCGACAAGATCAGGAACGCTATCATGGACGACAGGACTGAAAAAGAGTACAACAAGGAATTCGTCGCTGAGATAAATGTTGATGATCTGCCTGTTTTTCCAAAGGCTATAAGAGTGTCAATGAACGAGATGCTGAACGAACAGCTTGAATGGGAATATGAGGATATCACAAAACTTGAAGACTAAGAATGTTCTCATAGGAATTACCGGAGGTATCGCAGCGTATAAGACATGCTATCTTATAAGGTATTTCAAAAAAACCGGTCATAATGTTAAAGTAGTGATCACCCGTAACGGACTTGAGTTCATTACGGAGACAACTCTTAGAACTTTATCCGGAGAACAGGTATATTCCGACACTTTCAGCAGTATAAATGAGTGGTCAACCGAGCACATATCTCTCACGGACTGGGCTGACCTGTTCATCGTAGCGCCGGCTACTGCGAACATAATCGGCAAAATGGCGAACGGCATAGCCGATGACGCTCTAAGTACCGCTCTGCTCGTATATAATAAAACCCTTATTGTATGTCCCGCAATGAACGACAAGATGTATTTTAATCCTGCGGTTCAAAGGAATATTTTAACGCTTAAGGGTCAGGGTGTGATATTTTTCGAACCGGAATCAGGAGACCTCGCCTGCGGATATAAAGCAAAAGGAAGAATGGCGGAACCTCACGATATTTTCAGGGAAAGCCTCTATTATCTCAACAGCACTGATTCGCTAAAAGGGAAAAAGATACTGGTATCTGCTGGCAGAACGACCGAGCTCTTAGATCCGGTCAGGTACATTTCGAATTTCTCAAGCGGTAAAACGGGATTCAGAATAGCTGAAGAATCTTCGTACAGAGGCGCTGAAACAGTTCTTGTTACAGGAACGACCGATCAGGTCTGCAATTCGCACATCAGCAGGATCGATACCGTATCTGCAGACGGTATGTATGAAGAAGTAATGAAGGAATTTAAAAATGCAGACTGCGTGATAATGTCCGCCGCAGTAGCTGATTACGCTCCGGAAAAATCCGTTTCAAAGATAAAGAAGACCGGGGAGAGTTTCGATCTGAAACTCCGCAGGACGAAAGATATCCTGAAAGAGCTTGGCAAAATTAAGAGAGAAGGCCAGATACTCGTCGGGTTCGCGCTGGAGACGGATAACGGACATAAGAACGCTCTGAAAAAAATGAAAGAGAAGAATCTGGATATGATAATTCTGAACGAGACATCTTCAGATAATCCGGCTTTCGGATCCGACTTCAACATAATAACCATTATAACTTCAGATAAGAAAGAACAACTGCCGGCAATGGAAAAAAAAGATATTGCCGTACACATACTCGACAGGGTAGAGGCGCTGTTCAAACATCAATCGAAATGAGGGGGGCAGTATGCACAGAATGGTAATATTTCTTTTATCACTTCAGATTTTCCTGTTTGCCGCAAGCGGAGCTCCGGAACTTAATGTAGATGAGGTCAGGAAACAAAAATCCGAAGATCAGAAGGTTGTTAAAAACAGTGAGCCTGAAGCTGCTGTAATAGCCCAGAAAACTGAAGTTCCTGAACCTGAACCGGTGATTAAAAAATTGGCTGCTGAATCCGTTGCAATTAAGCTTAAAGAAGTTGGCGAGATAGATTTCAGACTCGGAGATTTAAAGGTCAGGAATGCAGTAAAAAATACAGATCTTGACGAAGAGGATAAGGTTTTTGAAAAGGATACGCTTTTTACAGGCGGTGAATCCAGATGTGAGATCAGGCTGGCTGACGGCAGTATTATCAGATTGAACGAGAAAACGGAATATATAATCGACAAATTCGATCAGTCCGGGAATGATGTAGCCTTCAACGGTTTTCTGGTGTCAGGCGAATCCTGGACCAATGTGAACAAAGCTGATTCAAAAAAGAAGGACTTTAATGTCAGATCGCCTATAGCCGTAGCTGCAGTTATCGGGACAAATTATAAAATGAGCTCAGACGGGAAACTGACAGAGATTTCGGTCATGGACGGTCAGGTGAATGTTGATCTTGAAAAAGAAAAGAAAGCGGAATTGAAGATCGAACCTAAAACAGAAGAGACCGGCAGCCTTGCTCCAAAGCAGTCTTTAGCTCCAAAGCAGATCCCGGGGCCGTATGAAGTCACTCTTTCAGAATGGATCTCGATCGTGAAAGGCGAGATGATAAGTATCAGAAATGACGGTAAATACAGCAAGAGAAAAACTGACGTGAATATTCTAATGAACGAATGGGACGCATTCAGATCAGGAAAATAATATTCAGATTATAACGGGCAGTTTAACTGCCCGTTTTTTTATGAGGTAAACAGATGAAAAAAATTTACGAGCAGCTTACAGATAAACAGCCGTGGGAAGGTTTGTTCATGGGTAATCACGCAATTGCGAGGGCGATGCTAGAAGCAGGTGTCAAAGTAATAACCAGCTACCCGGGATCACCCACACCGGAAATTGCCGAGGCTTTGAACACTGTTCCCAAAGAAATGAGAAATTATCACTTCGAGTGGGCGACCAACGAGAAAGTTGCTACTGAGGTAGCCTTCGGTTCAAGCATCAACGGCAATCTGTCTGTTGTATTTTTCAAGTCTGTCGGGCTCAATGTCGCCGCAGACTCTCTAGTTCAGCTCGGACTGATGAATCTGACCGGAGGTCTTGTAGTAATCCTCGGTGACGATCCGGGCGCAAACTCGAGCCAGAATGAACAGGACAACCGGCACTTTGCAAGAATGTCATATATTCCGGTCATGGAGCCTGCGACTCCGACTGAAGCCTATAAAATGTTCCTTGAAGCAGCTAAATTGTCTAAAAAACATCAGATGCCCGTTATCTTAAGGCTTACGACCCATGTCTGTCACGCAAAAGAGCTTATAAGTTTCGGCGCTATAGGGGAGAGCAAAGGTTTTAAAGCTGATTTTGACTCGAAGAACGGACCTTATCTTCCCATAACAAAAACGGTGTTTCCTCTCAAGAAAAAAGCTATGGAAAAACTCGATCTGATCCGTAAAGAGTCGGAAAGATCACCTTTCAATAAAATTTATTCACCGTTCGGCTGTAAAGATATAAACGGTAAAAAACTGGGAATTATTTCGTCATCAATGCCTGCCCTCTCTATAATGGAGAACCTCGATAAAGCTGGAAAACCCGTAGATCTTCTGCAGATAAATTTCAGTTATCCTATGCCTGAAGAAATGATCGCGGATTTTCTGAACGGAAAAGATGAAGTGATCGTAATAGAAGAACTTGACAGGCTGATGGAGTATGAGATCAAAGCTCTCGCGTTCGACAGAGATATCAAGTGCAGGATACACTCCAGAAAAACTCATGAAGATATAATGGGTGAATTGACTTCTGACCGGACATGGGACATTCTTTCCGCCTGCTGGCCCGAAGTTTTCGAAAGCGGAATAAAACCTGTAGCTCAGCCTTTCAATAATCCGAGGATCGCTCAGATGTGTCCGGGATGCGGCCACAGATCCGCTTTCCACGCGATAAAGAAGGCCCTTCCGGAAGGGACGGTCACAGTCGGTGATATCGGATGTCACTCGCTCGGATTCTTCGAACCATACAACATGGGTGAAATGCTACTGTCAATGGGGCACTCCAACGGAACAGCCGCAGGCCTTACCATAGGGAACGACAAACGCAAAGTTCTTGCTTTCATCGGAGACTCAACATTTTTCCACGCCGGACTTCCCGCTATTATAAATGCCGTTCTTTACGATCACGATTTTACGCTGGTCGTTATGGAGAACGGTACTACAGCTATGACGGGGCATCAGCCTCATGCCGGAACGGGGGAGATCGGAGAGAAAATATCAATAGATAAACTTCTTGAATCGATCGGTGTAAAATTTATCAGAAGAGTTGATACTTATCAGCAGAGCAAGCTGACTGAGTATATTACAGAATCACTGAACCATAAAGGTTTTTCGGTCGTAATTGCGAGCCATCCTTGTATGCTCAAGTTCATGAAGCAGCAGAGAAAAAGGGAAGGATTCGTTCAGAAACATGTTGAAGTCGATCAGAATAAATGTGAAAAACATCTGACTTGCATAGAAGACTTCGGATGCCCTTCGTTTGTGAAGAATGACGATGGAAGCATAACGGTCAATGAAGATCTCTGTATCGGCGACGGTTCATGCAGACCGACCTGCCCGGTGAGCGCAATTGATTTCAAGAAGGAGGCAAAATAATGAAAGATCTGAATATATATATGTGCGGAGTCGGCGGTCAGGGAATAGGACTTCTTGCGGAAGTGATGCTTAGAGCCTGCTACAAAGCGGGTTATGATGTAAAAGGAGTGGATACTCACGGTCTTGCTCAGAGGGGAGGAACGGTTGTATCACACTTAAGGATCGGAAAAAAGATACACACGCCTCTGATCCCTCCAGGGAAAGCGGATATTGTAATAGCTCTCGAAAGACTTGAAGGAGCCAGGGCCGCTTCCGAAATGCTTTCTGAAGAAGGTAAAATCATATATTACGATGCTCAGTATCAGACTATAGGCAACAGGCTCGGAAAATTTAAATATACTTCGGTTGAAGAACTTGAAGATACAGTTAAGGCTAAGAACGGAGATAGTGTAAGAGTGTTCGAAGAGGACCTTTCCGATCCAAGGATGCAGAATGTAGTGCTGATAAAGAAAATAATTGAACTGGAGTGGATCCCCGGAATGGACACTGAAAAAGTTTCCGAATCTCTTGGTGAACTCATGAAGGGCAAAATACTCGAAAAGAATCTTGAACTGTTGAACAAAGAGGTAAAATAAGTTGAAATACATTCTTACAGGCGGAGGAACGGGCGGACATGTGTATCCGGCTCTTGCAATTGCTGAACAGATAAAGAAGAACGAACCTCAAGCAGAATTTTTATATCTCGGCACGAGAGATCATATAGAAGCGAGAATTGTTCCCGCAAAAGGCTATAAAATGAAATTTATCCGTTCCACGGGTATGCCGGGCAGGAAACTTAGTTTTTCGATGCTGAAGTTCGTAATTTCGGTCTTCGCAGGAACACTTAAAAGTATTTTTATAATCTTAGCATATAAACCCGATATGATAATCGGGTCAGGCGGTTTTGTTTCAGCACCTCCTGTTTTTGCTGGGCATATTTTAAGAAAACTTAAGCTTTCGAAAACTAAGATGTTTCTGCATGAGGCTAATGCAGAGGCCGGTAAGCTTGTTAAATTCGCCGGTCCGATGTGTGACGGGGTAGGTGTATCATATTCAGTCTCGCTCAAAGATTTTCCGGGCAACGGAAAGTTCGTGGGATATCCGGTTAGGGAAGAGTTCTTTAACGGTTCAAAGGATGAATCAAGGCAAAAACTTGGAATTGAACCGGGAAGATTCGTAGTTTTTGCCGTAGGCGGATCGCAGGGAGCGAGAACAATAAACAGAGCTGTAGCCGACTGCCTTGGTTATCTGAAAGGGAGCAAAGACCTTCAAATATTTCATGTGACAGGCAGAGGAACAGGTGAATACAACGGTATACTGGATACGATAAAAAGGCTTGAAAAGAACAGTCTGAAAGAAAGCGAACTCGGTTTCTATAAAAGGATGGATTATGCCGAAAATATTAAAGATTATTATTTCGCTGCAGACCTAATTGTAACCAGAGGCGGCGGTACGATAAATGAGATAGCTGTATGCGGAACACCTTCTCTTATAATCCCCAAAGCTAATCTTTCCGGTGATCATCAGGTCATGAACGCGATAAGCATGAAAAATTCAGGCGCGTCAGATATAATCTACGAAGAAGTAATGCCTGAAGGGGAAAAGCTGGTGATCAAAGTAGAAGGTAAAGTACTTTCAGACAGAATAAAGTATTATATGACTAATCCTTCAGATTTGATCCGGATGTCGAAAAAAGCGTTCAATTCTGTGATCAGGAACGCGAACGATGAAATATACGATTTTATCAAAGATGCTCGGGAGGGAACGAAGCACAGTTCGGCAGATGAAATACCGGTTCAGAAAAACCCTTATGCCGACAAAAATTCGTTTTCTATATTAAAAGCTCTGCAGAAACTCACTTCTGAACAGATAATGAGTTCTGAATATTATGAATACATTTCCTACAGGTCAAGCCATTATCTTGTTTCTGTGAACTGGAATATAAGGAACAATGCGGTAAAGATATGCGGTCTTTTAAAGGACGGATCGAAAATACCTCTGCTTAGCAGAATACTCAGGAATGAGAAAAAAGGTTTCATAAGAAGAAATATAATTACTGCCTACAGTAAAATCGGATCATATACTGAAACTGTTGAAAGCGACCTTTTCTATGCTTTATGTGACAGCTACTGGGAAGTCCGCTCCGAGGCTCTTAAAGCGATAAGGGTGTTTAAGGAAGCTTCAGCCTCAAACGAGAAGATGAAAGAAAGAGTGACCGGAATGCTTGAAAGTAATAATTTTGAAGTACTTCTGCATTCGATCCTTGCACTTTCATTCTATATTAATTCAGAAGAAGAAGCTTTTTTACTGAAGAAATTCTATTACCATGACAACTGGAAAATAAGAGAGGCGGTAATTACTGTTCTGAACGAAATAAAGACCAGAGGTATAATAACGGCAGAGAAATTGAAAGCCCAGATAGATTCTATGCTTCTTGTGAGCGCCGGATTTACACCGGTGTTTATGATGAAGAAGAAAGTTAGAGATATACACTGATATTACTTTAACCGTTTAAAATTCTCTGAATGTTCTTCAAAATCCTTTTTCTGAGAGGATGAAAGTTCTTTTCCGCCGTATCTTTTTTTGTAATAAAGCATTTTAACTTTATCAAATGAATTACCGAAAGAAATGAATTTTTCCTTAAGAGTTTCAAACCATGACCCTACAGTCTCATTCTCAGGTCTGTAGCCTGAGATCGCAAGCTTACTCTCTATTGTTTCAAGTTCATTTGTCCTTCTGTAAGGGTTGTTTATCGTATAGGATGTTTTATTATTTACTTTTACGTCTCTGAATATCCTGATGAAAAGAAAAAATCCCAGCGGTATAAGCGCATAAAGAAGGAGTTTCTGATAAAGGTCGCTATTCTCCTGTTTGAACCTGTAGAATTTAAAATATAAAAATGACGCGATGTCGTATATCCTGCCGAACATTCCTCTTGGTTCGAACGTTCCTGATATGGCCGGAGGGGTAGGATCGACCTCCTGCCATCCTTTATCATCGTCCCATACCTGAACCCAGGCATGTCTGTCTTTCCGGCGGCCTACAAATATTTTCTCTGTATCATTGTATTCGGTCACAAGGTACCCGGTAACATATCTTGCGGGATGACCCAGTCTTCTGTAAACTAGAGCCGTAAGTGTGGCGAAGAGCTCGCAATGCCCTTTCTTTTCAGACATAAAATACTTAAGCTTTTCGCTGTCTTTAAGATTTATATAATCAAGAGAATAGCTGTAATAGGAAATGAAGTGATCTCTTAAAATTCTGAATATATCAGGTGCGGACATTTCTTTTAAACCGAGACTGTCGATCAGGCTGTCAGTATAAACTGAATCTTTTGGAATGAACTGCAGATCATTTTCAGCAGGATGAGGAAAAATCCCCGAAAGAGAATCTTTTCTCGTGTAGATCTTATAATCGATCAGATGCTGAGTGTACCTCATATTAACATTACCGTCGCGGTAAAAGCTCAGCTTTCCTGTTTCCAGTCCCCTGAACGCAAAAGTACGGAAAGGAAATTTTACTCTGCTCGACCGCCCTGATGAGAAATAATATATCCTGACGGAGTCGCTGATGTCTTTGGAATAGATATCGTAAGGCTGAGAGAAATCAATTTTCTCTGAGTTCGATTCTGTCCATGTTCCGTTAGAATAAGTGTTTAATAATCTGTCTCTTAAAAGCAGACCGCCCGGTGAAAGTTTGAATGTCTCGGCTCTTATATCTATCCTGTAGCTGTCTTTATTCTCTCCTATCGTGCCGATATTAATACTTTTACTTCTGTATTTTAAATATCTTTCAATATAAATGTCCGTCAGAACATCTTTAAGTATCGTGAACGAATGGTATATTCCGAATTGAAGAACGGCAGTTATTAAAGCCGAAAAAATTATTAAGAATATATATTTTATTTTCGGGGAGCCTTTGGCTCTGAACTTCACAAGAAGTATTAGAGCCGACGCATATATTAAGATATCGGTTCCGGGTTTGATTTTAACGCTGCCTGCTAATATTAGAGCTGCAATAAAAAGATAATCAGGCCTGAAATATCGGACATACCGATTAATTACGGAATATTTGTTCACAACAAAAAGAAGAAAGAGTCTTTTAGCGCTGATTGAATCTGAGGTGCTGTAAATAAAGAAAAAATTAAGAGGGAATAAAGATATCGGGAGGAACTGGAGAAGAGCGTAGACCGGACCTGCGTCACGGTTCGTATTCACATAGTATATCAGATAACCTGCCAGGGACAGAGTTGTGATCATGGAGATATTATTGAAATCATTTTCATTGAAATCGAATCTCAGCCTGACAAGACGAACGCTCTCAAGAGCTGCCGCGAACAGAACGGCAATCAGGATGCTGCCGGTGTTCATTCCCCAGTAAATAAGAAACAGCACGGATATTAAAGGAAAATCTTTCATGGTATATTTATCTGATAATTTTCGGGGTTGACTTTAGGTATGTCTTTTCCGCTGAATAAACGGAGATTGTATGTACGGCAGAATCTTTCAGTAATTTCGTCTGCCTCATGTGAAAAAACAAGAGTATTTGAAACTTCAATGTAATCTTTAACTTTCGAAATGGATTTTTCTTTGTCAATTATATATGAATCCAATTGGGAGATAGAGCTATATATCATATCGAAATTACCCGTTTCAAGATCTGCATGAACGAAGCTAACTGAACCTTCTGAATCAAAAAAATAAAGAGAAATTTCGTATTCATCCGCTTCAAATTTTCTTGTCATTGAATAAAGGTAAGAAACACAATCTTCAAATGATGTATTGTCTGTCTGGCCTGAGTTAAGATTTATAAGGAGGAAAGATATTTCCCTGACTGTCTCAACGGCTTTTTCTATAACGGCAGGCCTGTCTCTTTTAGCCCAGGTTTTCCAGTGAATGTTCTTTATTGGATCTCCCGGCACATAATCTCTAATACCGACAAAATCACCCGCCTTGAACTTTTTTTGTATGTTTGACCGTGCCGACGCACTTCTCGCGATATCAAGTCTGATCCTGTCCGCCAAGGCAGGATCGATCGGGGCAGGGGCGGGATAAATATAAAACCTTTCTTGAAGTTCAATGAATCTGAATGATGAGAATAATCCCAGAATATGCTTTCTTATAAGGTACACGCCTTTAAGTTCAGCCATACCTCTCTTTACCGCTCTGAATTCGCCTTCAAATACAGCGCCGGCCCCTGCATCTAAAGTCCCGTTAATGACAACAGGTGTAAACTCAACTTTGTGAAGCCTGAACATGTGCCAAACCCATCTGAAGTAATATATATTTCTGTCCCATATGTTGCGTTTACGCTCATCAGGTTCTGATAAAGATTGAAATACCTCAAAAGAAGGTATATTCTTTCCGGTAACAGGTATTATCTCTATTCCGCTGATATCAGCGCTTCCGCCGTTATGAAGCCTGACGGAATATTTGTACGATGATCCGGCGTTGTACCGGCCGCCCAAAAAAACACTGACAGAAATATTTTTCATGGAACTTCCCGTTTTGTCCCTTGTTAAGTAAGATACAAGCAGGAGAGAGAAAGACAGCGAGAATAATTTATAAAGATCCGCAGTGAGTATATTAAGCCCAGCGAGGCCTGAAATGAGGCAGACTGCCAGAGTAATATATCCAAGCGGAGTAATTGAAAGTCTTGCCTTTATGTTTCTTGACGACATTTTTGAATAAGTTCTGTAAAAGAAACCGATCTTCATCTTATCTCGGCACCGGAGTGTTTTTTATAATATCCGAAATTATGTTTTCCTGCTTCAAATCGCTGTCTGCGATATGACGGTCGAGTATTATTCTGTGGCCGAGAACGAACGGTGCAAGTTTTGCTATGTATTCAGGAATAACGAATTCCGACCCTTCCGATAACGCCATTATCCTTGACAGTTTCATCAGGGCTATTGAGGCTCGCGGGCTTGCTCCGATAAGAACTCCTTTGTAGTCTCTGGTTTTTCTTGCCAGCTCTACAATATAATCTTTGATCTCATCCGCGATCACAATACCATCCGCAGCTTTTCTGACCATTCCCGTCTCTTCAGGACCGGCGCAGCTCTTGAGCCCGGCAAGCGGATCTGACGGATCTTTGAGTTCAAGCAGCGAGATCTCCTCGTTTTTAGGAATGTAGCCCAGAGAAAATCTCATGGAAAATCTGTCGATCTGAGATTCAGGGAGGGAGTATGTACCCTGAAGCTCGGCAGGGTTCAGAGTCGCAACAACGAAGAAGTCATCGCTGAGCCTGTATATTTCTCCGTCTATTGTGACCTGTTTTTCTTCCATCGCCTCAAGCAGAGCGGACTGAGTGCGCGAAGTTGTCCTGTTTATCTCGTCCGCAAGAAGTATATTCGTGAAGACCGGGCCTTTCTGAAGGCGGAACTCTCTGTCCGCCGAGCTGTAGATATTTACTCCGGTTATATCAGTTGGTAACAGGTCCGGAGTGAACTGGATACGTTTAAAGCCCGAGTCAATGCTTCTTGCCAAAGCTTTTGCAAGAGTGGTCTTTCCCGTTCCGGGCAGATCCTGAAGCAGAATGTGCCCGCTGGTAAAATAACCGAACATCAGAAGATCGGCATTAAACCCGTCTCCTTTGAAAACAGACAATATGTTGTTCTTTATTTTTTTATATATCCTTGTACAGTCTTTCAGCATAGTAACCTCCGGTTAAAGATTATGTTAAGTTATAAACCAAAATCTGTTCCAATGCAAGAAGAAAAATCATAAAACAATTTTCTTCATTTTCATACATTAAATATTTAACTTGATAAATCATATCAAAATGGATAAATTATGAAGTTTGATATAAAAAGAGGCGTAGAATGAGAATTCTTATCACAACTCTGATGTTGTTTCCTGCTCTGCTTTCATTTGCTCATGACGATTTAGCTTATATGCTTGAGAACTATTCAGGAAAGCAGAAATATGAAAAAATGCTGGCGATAGCGGACTCAATATACGATACGAACGATTCCGCTGCTTATAATTTTGTTGATCAGTCACTTGAGTACGCTGAAAAGAACAACGACACTGAACTTCTGATGAAAGCAAGGCATGTTTACGGGAACATATATTATCATTTCGGCAGTTACAGAAAAGCAGCTGATGAGTACAAGAATTCAATAGTTGCCGCCGAAAAGATACAAAACAGAGAATATCTCTACGAGAACTGCAAGCAGCTAGGAGGAGTTTTTTACTATCTGTCTGATTACAAGACAGCTACGATTTTCTTCTACAAGGCCGGTGATCTGGCACAGGCTATGGGTGATGAGCTGAAAAACGCCGAGATACTCAACGAACTTGGCGTTGTATATGACGAACTGAAAGATTATGATAAAGCTGAGGAACTCTATAATAACGCTCTTTTGGTATATCAGAAAAACAACAGAATGAAAGAGATTGCCAGGACATACAACAATATCGCTACAACGAAATTCAACAGGGGTGAGTATGATGTTGCACTATCAACTTTTGAAAAGGCGCTTAACATATACAGGTCTGAAAAAGAAGAGAGCAGGGTTGCGATAATACTCAACAATATGGCCTCAATTCAGATAGAGAAAGGGAATTACGATACCGCCGTTCAATACCTAAACGAATCAACTAGAGCTTTCTCGCAGTTCTCTGATAATTACGGGATAGCCCTTAACGATCATAACTTCGGTAAAGTGTATTTTCTCAAAAAGAACTTTAAGCTGTCTTTAAAACATTTGAATAAAAGTCTTGCATCCGCAATTGAAATGGAAGTACCTGCACTGATAAGGGATAATTATTATTATAAATCAAAAGTTGATTCTGCAAAAGGGGATTTCAAGTCCGCTTTTCTGAATTTAAAAAACTATAAGAATTACGAAGACGCTTTATCCTCTGACAGAAAGCAGAAGGAAATTCAGGAGATCACTTCAAAATATGAGCTTGCGCAGAAAGAAAAGCAGAATTTTTCACTCATAAGGGACAACGAGATAAAAAGACTTCAACTAGAGAAACAGAGAAATATAAACAATTATCTTATTATTCTTTTTGTACTCATTGTAGCCATATCTTATTTTATTCACAGATCATACGTTTTGAAATCCAGAAATGAGGAGTTGCTGAAGACCTATTCGCAGGAGATCGAGAACCTGAATAAAAAACTGGTCGAAGAGGTAGAAAGAACCAAGAAGGAGCTTAACGAATCGAACGAGAAGCTGAGATTGAGCGAGAAAGAATCCGCCCGTATGGATAAGCTCGTCACGCTTGGTACAATGGTTGCGGGCATTACTCACGAGATAAAAAATCCTACACAGGTGATAAAGCTGTCGATGGATAATATAAGGCTGTGCATGAACGATCTGGCCCTTTTCATTTACGACCTGATCAATCTCTCCAAAGATAGAAACTCAGGAGTGGAGGATATTAAGAACCTTGTTGAAAAGCACAGGGTTACAAAATTGTTCAGCGATATTAAAAATCTCATAGTCAGCAACAAGAAATCCGTTGAACTTATAGATCAGATAGTATCCAGCACATCCAAGATAACATATTTCAACAAGGAAACCAAAGATAACCTGATCAACGAGATAATAAACGATGTTATGGTGATAATGAAGAACAGCGTAAAATATGTTGCATCTGTCGATCTCGACCTTGATCCTTCCATGAAACCTTTTAAATGCAATTATCAGGAGATATCGCAGGTCATAATTAACCTTATAAGCAACGCGAGAGACGCTGTAAGGGAAAAAGAGCTCGATCCGGGAGAAGGGATGATCAAAGTCCGTTCAGGTAAGGAATCAAGTAGGGTATTCATAGAAGTCTCCGATAACGGAGCCGGGATGGGCCCTGAACAGATCGAAAAGGCATTTGAAGCTTTTTATACTACAAAGGAATCCGGATCCGGACAGGGGCTCGGTCTTAGTATCGTGAAGAATATTGTTGATATATACGGAGGTTTCATTCAGGTGAAATCCGAGAAAGGCAGCGGTACTGTATTTACCGTTTATTTTCCCGTAAATGAAGAGTCGGAAAGTGTTTTAAATAACGGAGGTTCTCCAGATGCATAAAGAAGTGAAATTCTCAGCGGATTTCTTCAAAAAGAAAAGAGAAGTGTTTGCTGGTAAATTGAACGATAATTCTGTTACTTTTATCCTATCGGCGATCGATAAAATAAAGAACAGAGACACATTTTTTAAATTCAGGCAGGATCCGAACTTTTTTTATCTGACAGGACTGGAGCTGAAGAGATCGGTACTGGTAATACTTAAATCTGGCGGAAAAACGACCGAGATCATATTCAGGAAATTTTTAGACCCCACTCTTGAAAAATGGGTGGGAAAGAACATGCCTGAAAAGGAAATTACCGCCGTTTCAGGAATTAAGGATATAAGAGATATAAAGGAACTTGACGATTTTTACAGGCAGATCTTTAACGGTTCAGGCATCGTTGATGTCTTTATGTATAATGAATATATTCCGGAACTGATAGTCCCTACCTATACCCATGTTTTTGCGTCAAATCTCAGGCAGAAGTTCAGTTTTATTAACATACGCCCGGTAAACAGTATCCTTGACACGCTCAGGCTTGTAAAGGATAAATGCGAGATAGACATGATAAGAAGGGCGATAGATATTACAGCGGCCGGACTGGATGAAATATTAAAGGAATTAAAACCCGGTATGTCGGAGAATGAATGTGAAGGTATTCTTACCGGAAATTACTTGAAGTACGGGTCTGTTCAGCCGGCCTTCCAGACAATCGCGGCATCGGGAGAAATGGCAACAGTTCTGCATTACGAGGATAACAACAGAAAATTCAGCAAAGGCGAGCTTATTCTTCTTGATACCGGAGCAGAATATAAGAATTATGCTGCTGACATTTCAAGAACATACCCTGTAAGCGGCCGTTATACTCCTGAACAGAAGAAATTCTACAACATCGTTCTTGACGCTTCGAAAGCTGTAATGAAAGCCTTAAAGCCGGGAATTAGTATTCCGGAGCTTCAGGAGATCACAAAAGAAACGCTGTATAAAGGGTTATACGATCTGAAAATGGTAAAAGAAAAATCGGACCTTTCGAACTACTACTATCACGGAGTAAGTCATTATCTCGGGATTGATACGCATGATGTGGGAAGCAATCAGCTGCCGCTTAAAAAAGGAAATGTTATAACGGTTGAACCGGGACTCTACATTGCGGAGAAGAAGATCGGGATCAGGCTTGAGAACGATGTGATGATTACTGCGGCAGGATGCGAAAATCTTTCCGCTCACATTCCGATCGAGATCACAGAGATAGAAGATATTATGAACAGAAGAAAGAGAAAGTAAATGTATTCAAAAGAGTATATCAGGCATTTTTCCGATCCGCAGAATATAGGCGCGGTAGATGATCCCGATATAACCTGCACGGTTGTAAATACCGAGGGAGGGTGTTTTGACACGGTCGATGTGACCGTGAAAAGCGATAACGGTGTGATAACTGATATGAAATACAGGCTGAAAGCCTGCTCCGGCACCATTACCGCTTTCTCTCTGCTCAGCGGGCTGATCAGAGGCAAAACAGCTGATGAACTTGATTCAATAACGTTTGAACAAATGGATGCGATCCTGGGTAAAATACCAGAGAAAAAGCACCACAGCCTGAGACTGGCTGTCGAAGCAGTGCAGAAGATAAAAGAAAAATTAAAATAGGGAAAAGAAGATGAAGATCACAAAAGAAATGTCCATAACCGAGATTATACAGGTCTATCCGCAGACTCACGAGATATTCAGGAAATTCAACCTTGGATGTATAGGATGTATGGCGGCAAGTTTTGAGACTTTAGAGGACGGTCTTATAGCTCACGGGATAAAAGTCGAAGAATTTCTGGACGAGATCAATAAAGCAGTTGAATAAAAAAAGGGCTCATGCCCTTTTTTTTACGCCTAAAAAGCTCTTGCTCCCGTGGCTATGATCTGAACGTCCTTCTCAGCGGATGTCGCAGCCTCGATCCTGATAGCCAGACCCCTGAATTCATACATCAGTCCCGCGCCGTAACCGACTTTTATATTCTTTACGGATAATTCATCAGTCCCGTTAAAAACACTTCCCGCCGAAACAA
>DAIMKZ010000019.1:0-28496 GCA_036721445.1 Candidatus Delongbacteria bacterium | reverse complement strand
TCGACGTCAGAAAGTTCAAGCTCGTCTATATATTTCTTAGCTTTCTCCGAGGTCGCAAAAGACTTTAATTTTGTCCTTATGACGTCGAATCCCAGCGTTCTTTCCGTAATTGCGTCGCGCATTTTCACTTCCGTTATTTTTACTAAATTTAACAAGCTGAAGTAATTTTTACAAGCTCAAAATACTTAAAATATATTACTGAATAATCATATTAATTTATCTTGATTTTACACTTTCCCTACATTAACATACTGTAAAATATTCAAGAAAATGGAGGATAAAATGGGAAGGATTATTTTTTTTATTCTATTGATTTCACTCGCGTTTTCAGTAAACGCGCAGTTCACGGACATCGGACAATCGCTGACCGGAATGTATGAAGGCGTTCCCTGCTGGGGTGATTATGACGGGGACGGAGATCTTGACCTGCATATTTCAGGTTATAACGGTTCTACCCGATACTGGAAGATTTACGGCAACAACTCGGGAACCTTCACGGACCTTGGGTTAAATCTTGTACCCGCGAGATACTCTTTTTCCACCTGGTGCGACTGGGACCATGACGGAGACCTTGACGGTATTACAACCGGTTGGGGAAGCGGAATAATCACTACTTTGTGGAGAAATAACGGATATGGTTCTTTCTCGACAGCGGGAAGTCTGGCGGGAGTAAACTCGGGAAGTATGGCGTGGGCGGATTACGATAACGACGGCGACGAAGACCTGCTGCTGACAGGATATTATTCTGCCGGTACTGCAAGGATCGCTTATTTATACAGGAACGATTCAGGTACGTTCACAAATGTCAGCGCAGGCCTTCAGGGAGTCGAATACAGCGCTTCATCATGGTGCGACTGGGACAACGACGGCGATTACGATATTTTGTACACAGGACATACAGGAACAGCGAACTTCATCGGATCTTACAGGAACGATAACGGTACATTTACCTATGTTGACTTAGGGATCACAGCTTTGAGGGTAGGTTCGATATCATGGGCGGACTGCGATGCGGACGGTGACGCCGACCTGCTCCTGACAGGATACACGGGAACGTCCGGTTTTGCCGATATCTATATAAATGACAAAGGTACATTCACAGCCGCTTCGGCAGGTCTTCCCGCTTTATACTGGTCAAGCGGAGAGTGGGCGGACTACGACAGCGACGGGGATTTTGACATACTTCTCTCAGGTACGACCGACGGAACAGCGAAATACACCGGCATATATACAAATAATTCAGGTTTATTCGAAGAGGAGCACATAACGCTGGAAGGCGTATGGAAAGGCGCGGCAAAATGGGGCGATTATGATAATGACGGAGACCTGGATATAGTAGTCATGGGAGAAAGCGCTTCAGGAAATATCACAAAGATCTACAGGAACGATTATACCGTTACAAGCAAGGAGCCGAATCCTCCGACCAACCTGACCCTCTCAGAGGACAGCGGAAAACTTGTTTTCTCTTATGACGCAGGATATGACAGCCCGGATCCGGTACAGTCTCTTACTTATAATATAAGGATCAATCAGCTTAACACTGCAATATCTGTAATGATGCCCCATTCTAACAGTTCCGGTGTTCTGTCAATACCGGCTTCAGGAAACGTCGGTTACGAACTGGAATGGAAATACAACAGAGTATATCTTCCTCAGGAGACAGTATCAGCAGACTGGGAAGTTCAGACAGTAGACTTAGGTTATATCGGATCAGGGTTCGCAGGATATACGAACATTTTTCAGTTCCATGATCTCGATATTACCTCAGATTCTCAGCTCTTCCCGGGAGACTCATTGTTTATCAGTTCGGCTTACGCTGACTCCATATCTTACTACACTCTGCAGATCGATGACGACCCTGCTTTCGGAAGCCCTTTTTCCGAAACAGTTTCACCTGCAAAGACATCTGGCAAAGACGCTTATCTGGCAGTTCCGGTCGATCAGCTGTCATGCTGGAACAGTTTGAGTACAGGTATTGATTATTACTGGAGGATAAGACCTGAATATTCCAGTTCCTCAAGATTTTCCGGATTCACTTCAGCAGCAGTAAACTTTAAATTACTTAATGAATTCAGCGAAATCACTACAGGCATGACAGGAATAAGCGAAGGAACAAATACCTGGGGCGACTACGATAACGACGGCGATCTTGACGTTCTGATAACCGGAAATACCGGCGCATCGTATATTACAAAATTATACAGGAATGACGGCGGCGGAGTTTTTACGGAAATCGTAACCGACCTGCCTGATCTTTACGAATCTGATGCCGAGTGGGGTGATTTCGACAATGACGGTGATCTGGATATCGCTATAAGCGGGAACACGGGAACAGGGTATGCTTCCAGAATATTCCGGAACGATTCGGGAGGGATCTTTGACGATATCAGTGCGGGATTACATGATCTGAGACTCAGTTCTCTCGATTGGGGAGATTATGACAATGACGGCGACCTCGATCTTTTCCTGTCGGGAGCGACGGACACATATTTCTGTTACAGTTACATCTACAGGAACGATAACGGAATATTTACCGATATAAACGCCGGGATCGAGCCTGCCGGTTACGGCTCAGGTTCATTCGGGGATTACGACTGCGACGGAGATCTTGATCTGCTTATTACCGGATTTAACGGAGGAGCAACAGTTACAAAAATATACAGGAACGACTCCGGTATATTTACCGACATCAACGTTCAGGCATACGTTCCGCAATTATATCTTTCGTCATCGGAATGGCTGGATTTTGACAGCGATTCAGATATGGATTTCATAATATCAGGCGACGACGCAATGCATGAGCATTATACTCTGCTCTATATCAACACAGGTTCGGATAATTTCAGCGAAAGCTCTTCTATATTCACTGGAGCAGGAAACAGCTCTCTGGACTTCGGCGATATAGACAATGACGGCGACCTTGATATCATTTCAACCGGAGATTCAGGAAGCGGCTATATTTCAGTGATCTATCTTAATAATTCGGGTAATTTGACGAACAGCGGAATATCGTTTATTGGTGTTCAGAAAGGAGGCTGTTCTCTTGCGGATTACGACAACGACGGCGATCTCGACATAATGATCAGCGGAGATGACGGTACGCAAAACATTACAAAATTATATAATAATCACTCAGTATTTCAGAATACACAGCCTCTGTCACCTGCAGGGATGAACGCATCAGTTTCAGGCAGCGACCTTCTGATAAACTTTGCACCGGGAAGCGACAATGAAACTCCTTCAACGGCACTGACATACAATATCGGTATAGAGATAGAAGGCGAACAAGTGAAGCCGGAGATGTCAAACCAGACAACGGGCTACAGAAAGATAACCGGATACGGAAATATCGGACAGAACACTTCATGGACCCTCGTAAATGCCCTGTTCGAACTACTTCCGCAAGAGGCATTAGATATCACTGTCAGAGCTCAAACGGTTGACAATTGTTTTGCGGGATCGGCGTTCGCAACACTGAACGATACAGTGTCAGGTGAACAGCTTGAACTGGTGAACGATCCGTATTTATATACGAACGACAGCCTGTTCTGGTCATCCGCGTACAGCGATTCTATAACTAACTACACGATTCAGGCTGATAACGATCCGTCTTTCACCGCTCCGTTCGAAGACACGCTTGATAAGACCAAGTCTCCTAAGGCTTTATATATTACAAAAGCTATAGATGAACTGTCTTTCTATACAAGTCTTACAAAAGATCTGACCTACTACTGGAGGATAAGACCCAATTACTCCAATCCTTCAAGAGCATCCGTATTTTCAGAAACTCCCGGTTCTTTTAAACTCATTCCCGAGTTCTCGGACATCAGCGCTACAATTACCGGTCTCGCTTTCGGAGGATCGTTCTGGGGAGATTATGACAACGACGGTGACCTCGATGTTCTGGTAACCGGACAGGATGCGACTCTTCAGAGTTATACGCTGATCTACAGGAACAACGGCGACGATACCTTCACGGACATTAATGCAGGTCTGATCGGAGTTTCCTATTCTTATGCGGACTGGGGCGACTATGACTGTGACGGCGATCTTGATATCGTTATAATGGGTAATTCTCCCGTCAGTCAGCTTTTTATATACAGGAACGATGCAGGAACATTCAGTTTGCTAAGCACAAGTATCGGCTGCAACGGGTACGGTACCGTCAAATGGGGCGATAAAGACAACGACGGCGATCTCGACTTACTAATAACGGGGCAGGATGAATCTTCAAACGAGATGTCGAAGATATACGAAAATAACGGAGGGACTTTCAACGAATCCAATATCGGAGAACTTTTCCCTCTAGAATGGAGCTGTGGAGACTGGGCCGATTTTGACAACGACGGCGATCTCGATATTGTTATGAGCGGAAGACGCGATACTGAATACTGGACATATACTTACATCAATAATAACGGAATATTCAGTGAATCGGGATCGTACATAGGTGTTTACAGAAGTTCTGTTACAACAGGAGATTACAATAACGACGGTTATATCGACGCGGTCGTTTGCGGAAACGATAGTCCCGGAACTTATAAAACTATGTTCCTGACAAATTATTCAGGCTCACTATCTTATGACATGGATATACCCGGAGTACAGGACGGCTCTGTTGATCTCGGGGATTATGACAATGACGGCGATCTCGACATACTTATTACCGGATATAACGATCCGGCAGTTATGACTGATATTTACTTGAACGACAATGGGAATTTTATATACTCACAAATTGACTTTCAGGAATCGAACAGAGGCAGGGCAAGCTGGGGTGATTATGACGGAGACGGAGATCTGGACATCCTTGTCAGCGGAAGAGACGGCGGAATGAACTATTTTACTTCAGTTTATAGGAATAATTCTCTTACCGCCAATACTGTTCCTTCAGCACCATCTGCTTTAAGCGCGACTGGTTATTCGGATCATATTCACTATCAGTTCAGCGCAGGTTCGGATACAGAAACACCAGCTGCCGGTCTGTATTATAATGCGAATATCGAGATCAACGACGATTTTGTTAAACCTGCTATGTCTGACCTTTCAACAGGTACACTCAGACTGCCTGTAAAAGGAAATTTGAACAAAGTCACCTCATACGATCTGAAACGGGAAATATATCCGCAGGAATCTGTACAGTCGATATGTAAAATTCAGACAGTAGACGCCGGTTTCGCCGCTTCTCCGTTCGCTTCCCTCACTACTACGCTTTACGGTCAGGATCTTGAGCTTGTTTGCGAACCGGTCATGTATATGAACGACAGCCTGTCATGGTCTTCCTACTGCAGCTCATACGTTCTTACCTATACCGTTCAGGTTGACGATGATATAAACTTCGGTTCCCCGTTCGAGCAGACAGTCGATAAATCAAAAAATTCCAAAGCAGCCTATATAACAAAAGCTCTGGATGAATTCAGCTTTGCCGCAAGTCTATTAAAAGGAACGACCTACTACTGGAGGATCAAACCGAATTATTCCGATTTCAGAAATTCCGTATTTTCTCAAACTCCTGACTCATTCACGATTTGGCCGGATTTTACTGAAATTTCAGCAGGATTAACAGGTTTGTCTTCGGGTTCGACATCATGGGGAGATTACGATAACGATGGTGATCTTGATCTGGTTATTACAGGAAGTACAGGTTCTGTTTATCGTTCAAAAATATACAGAAATGACGGAGGAATTTTCAATGATATAAATGCAGGATTAACAAATATCGATCTTTCGTCGTCGGATTGGGGAGATTATGATAATGACGGTGATCTCGACCTTGTTATTTCGGGTCGTGTATCAACATCTACATTCATTTCAAAAATATATAGAAATGATTCCGGTTCATTTGTAGACACAGATGCAGGACTTGCTGGTTTTAGACAGTCCTCTTGCGACTGGGGAGATTATGATAATGACGGCGATCTCGATCTGGTCATCGCAGGTCAGAATTCAAGTTTTGGAATAGAAACTAAACTTTATAGAAATAACAACGGCAGCTTTACGGAAATTGAAACTAATTTAACAGATATCTTTACCGGTTCACTGGATTGGGGTGATTTTGATAATGATGGTGACCTTGATCTTGTTTTGACTGGTCCTGGTCTTGCAGAAATATACCGTAATGACGTAGGTTCGTTCACGAAAATAAACGCAAATCTGCCGGATGTTGACTATTCCTTTGCTGACTGGGGAGATTACGATAACGACGGTGATCTGGATCTGGTCATTGCCGGCAGATCACTTACATCAGGTCCTGTCACTAAAATTTACAGAAATGACGCAGGAAGTTTTAATAATATCGAAGAAGATCTGACAGGAGTGTATTATTCGACATGTAAATGGGGAGACTATGACAATGACGGCGATCTTGATCTAATAATTTCAGGATGGGATCCGTCATATACTCCGGTCACCAGAATATATCGGAATGACAATACTTCTTTCGTAGAAATCAATACTCCAATGGCACAATTATATTTTTCTTCTTCCGAATGGGGAGATTATGATAACGACGGTGATCTGGACATTGTAATATCGGGATGCACAAGTACAGGTACAAGACAGACAATAATTTACAGAAACAATGCCCAGATTCCCAATACCGTTCCGCTCCCACCGGCCGGCGTGACTCTAACTCCCGGAAACAACCTTCTTTCTGTTGGTTTCAGCCAGGGATCTGACGGTGAAACTCCTTCACCAGGTCTGTCTTATAATATTGAAATGGGTGTAAATGAATACACAGGTAAAACAGCTATGTCCGATCTTTCAACAGGCTACAGAAAAATCGTTGCGCAGGGAAATATCGGACAGGTCAATTCGTGGACTTTCAATAGTAAGCTTCCTGAAGCAATAATTCCCCAGGAAGTCGTCAATCTTTGGTGCAAAGTTCAGTCAGTTGATCACTGCTTTGCGGGATCTGCTTTTGCTGAAGGTAATGCTCAAACTACAAACAGGGATCTTCAATTCCTGCCTAGAGAGTACATGACAGGAACGGATGAGCTTGTCTGGGAATTCGTCATGTCGGATTCTATAGCAAGCTACACTGTCCAAATGGCGACTGACACTTATTTTGAACCATGCTATGAGCAGACTCTTTACCTTACAAAAAATGAGAAAACCGGATACATAGGTGTTGCTCTTGAAGATCTTGACTTCTTCGGCAGCCTGACTGACGATACGGAATATTTCTGGAGAATAAGACCTGACCACGTTAATCCGTCAAAACAGACAGTATTCAACAGCGAACCGAACAGTTTCATTTTCAATCCTTCGCTCGTTCCTCCGGAAAATATTACGATCACTGTGGACGGGCAGTATATCGTGCTGGACTGGAGCGGAGTTAAAGCGGATAAAGCGGAACCTGACTACTATACAGTTTACAGTTCGAACGATCCTTATGCCGAATTCCCGGCAGGCTGGACAGAGGAGACTTCCACATCGAATAAAAGCTGTATTCTGATATCAGCATCAGCTAAAAAATTCTACTGCGTGACCGCAAGCAATTTCGCTGCTAAGAAGATAATAAAAACAAGCATTAAAGAAAGATAAAAATTTATTAACAGAGGAGATATATGATGAACAGAATATTTCTTATGATCTTTTGCCTGACTTCTTTTCCTTTACTGGCTGTAGGTTTTTCAGGAGGAGACGGAAGTTCCGGTAATCCTTTTCAGGTTGAATATCCCGAACAACTGGATCTTATCAGGGAATATCTGGATGCTTCGTTTATTCAGATCGCTGATATTGATCTGAATGTGAGTCCCTACAATCAGGGAAAAGGATGGACTCCTATTGGCGACAACGACAGATCTTTCGTAGGGCAGTACAACGGGAATAATTACTCGATTTATAATTTGATGATCGCAGACTCAGCTCTCATAAAATGCGGACTTTTCGGATCTGTTTACGGTGCAGAACTTTTTAATATCGATCTTGTAAATGTGAATATATATGGCAATCAGGAGATCGGAAGTACTGTCGGCAGAGCTGAAGGATCAAGTATAGCTTACTGTACATCAACCGGGCAGATTTATTCTTCTGATACAATGATAGGTTCTTGG
The DNA here is from genome assembly GCA_036721445.1 of Candidatus Delongbacteria bacterium. Classification (GTDB taxonomy): domain Bacteria; phylum UBA4055; class UBA4055; order UBA4055; family UBA4055; genus UBA4055. The sequence continues at coordinate 20,439 of DAIMKZ010000019.1, read as the reverse complement.
GCCGGCGGAATAGCCGGGATCATTACAGGAGGAACAACGCTTGAGAAAAGCTGTTTCTCCGGCAGCATTTACGGTCTCAGCTTTATCGGAGGTCTAATAGGGTCAGCTGAGAATTCAACGGTGATAAATTCATATTCCGAAGGCAGTATAACCGGTTATTCTGAAGTCGGGGGCCTTATAGGCTCATGCTACACTTCCAACATCTACAATTCATATTCTCTGTCCGATCTGGAAGGTTCTTACGGAAGCGGATTCATCGGTGAAGCAACAGACACCGGTATCTACAATTCTTATTCTGCGGGACATATCGGAGGAATATATCCTCTGGGCGGATTTCTGGGTTCATCAGTTCACACCGTATGCTCATACTGCTTCTGGGATACGGAAACAAGCGGGATGACCGTATCTGGCGGAGGTACCGGAAAAACGACAGCCGAGATGTATGACAAGACTACGTATAAGGCATGGGACCTTGACACTCCGGTATGGAAGATCGTTGATGATGTGATATACCCGTATCTTCACTGGCAGCCTTACTCTGAACTGGCCTTCACGGTCTCTCCATCAGGGTTCGGGACAATAAACGGGATCAACGGACAATATCCTAAAGGAAGAAATGTGGCATTAACTGCCAGTTCGAATATAAACACTGTTCTAATAAATTGGCTCGATCTTAACATGCAGGTAATTTCTGATCAAAATGATTTTTTTTACTTTGTGACGAATAATGACACGATTACCGCAATATTTGATTATATGTACATTCCAATTACTTCAAACATTATAGATGTTTACTACGGATCGTCATGCTGGGGAGATTATGATAATGACGGGGACTTAGATTTAGTAATTAACGGTTACACTTCTTCATGGTTTACTTCCAAAATCTATCGTAACGACGGCGGATCTTTTAATGATATAAACGCAGTTCTGATAGAATTAGCAGAAGGATCTTCAGACTGGGGAGATTACGATAATGACGGGGATCTTGACCTAGTAATGACAGGCAGATACGGTCAAACATTATTATCTCTAATATACAGAAATGATAATGGGACTTTCACGAACCTGAATGCAGGTCTTAAAGGGTTGGTTAAAGGATCTTCATGTTGGGGAGATTATGATAATGACGGGGATCTTGACCTTCTTATAACCGGAATCAACTCAACATTCATCTATACTGAGACTGTGCTTTACAGGAATGACGACGGTGTTTTTATCGAAACAAACTCTGGACTGATAGGCTCGCAGGATAGCTCTGCAGACTGGGGTGATTATGATAACGATGGGGATCTTGATCTGGTCTTATCAGGAAGCGACGGAGAATTTCTACATTCTATAATTTATAGAAACGACAATGGCGTTTTTACTGATACTAATTCAGGACTGCCCGGTCTGTTCGGTAGTTTCACAGACTGGGGTGATTATGATAACGACGGGGACCTCGATCTGATTTTAACTGGAAGCGACGGATTATCCAGAATTTCCAGGATATACAGAAATGACAACGGTATTTTTACCGATATAAACGCAGGTATCACCGGAGTAAATACAGGCTCGACTTCATGGGGTGATTTTGACAACGACGGAGACCTTGATCTTGTCATAACTGGATATACAGGAAGTCTTCGAATTGCAAAATTGTATAAAAATGACTTCGGAACATTCAACGAAATAAATGTAGATTTTGATGGTGTAAGCGCAAGTTTTTCAAACTGGTGTGATTATGACAATGACGGGGATCTGGATATTCTGATCGGTGGTTATTCATCTGAAGTTTCATCAGGTAAAACAATTTTATACGAAAATCTTAAAAACACAGTAAATTCAGCACCGTCTACTCCTGTAAATCTTTCATTTTCTCAGTCTCAGGACTGCTTAGAATTCTCATTCGATCCATCTACTGACGCAGAAACTCCTTCCGCCGGCCTTACATATAACATCGAGATAAATATTGGCGACGGAATTGTTAAACCTTCCTCTTCCGACCTGACAACCGGTTATAAAAGAATTCCTGCCATGGGAAATATTCAGCAGAATACTTCATGGATATTAAAAAAGGATGCTCCAGATACAGTTCTTCCTCAGGAGCTCATACCGATGACGTGGTCTGTACAGGCGGTTGATAACGGCTATCAAGGTTCGCTTTTCTCTACCGCTGCTGATACTATTCAGAACCGTGATCTGGTAACTGTTCCTAAAGAACTTATGAGCCCTGAAGATCAGCTTATATGGGAATATGTTATTCCGGAAGAGAACGTTGCAGGCTATACTCTTCAGGTAAGCAGCTCTCTCAGTTTCGATTTTTATTATGAGCAGGTACTTAATATTACGAAAGGTTCAAAGACCGGATATTTCGGTATAGCACTGAATGAACTGGATTTCTTCGACAGCCTTCAGGAAAATACAAGATATCACTGGAGAGTTAAGCCGGAGCATATATACCCTGAGAATATTACAGTATTCAAAGACGATCCTGACACTTTTATTTTCAATCAGTTTCTCGTGGCTCCTTCCAACATATCAGTTACTGTCTCGGGGCAATTCGTCACTTTGCAGTGGGGAGCAGAAAAAACTGAAAAATCTGAAATCCTGTATAAAGTGTACAGTACGAACGATCCTGCAGCGGTATTTCCTTCGGGATGGCTGTACGAAACATCAACGACCGGTAATTATTGTATAATACCCTCAGCATCTGCCAAAAGATTCTATTGCGTCACTGCAAATAACGATGCGAAAACTGAGATGAAATAATTCAATCTGAGGGCGGAAATTCCGCCCTTTCTTGTTTAATAGCTTGTCGGTGAGTCCTTAGGCAGGATGATAATTGCGTCAGCTTTATCTTTGTAAGATTCGGGCTTCTGATTGAAATTCTCCTCGTCAACTACAGTAATAGAATAAATTTTCATATCTTTTCTGTACTGCCTGAGATACCAGATTATCGCTTCGAAATTGTATGAATGATAACTGCCGTTGAAGTGATAGAAAAGCCCGCTCTTTTCCATATTCCTGAATATGAACTGCGCCATCGTCGCATCCTTGATCGCCTGAGCTTTAGCAAGGTTCGTCGGATCCATTTTCATATGCCCCATGCTTCCCATTCCCTTGATCATCATGCTGTAGCCTTCCAGTTCAGGATCGAACTTGACCGGCAGATCAGCTATGTAACTCTTAGCCTGTTTTGACAGTTTCTCAAGCGCTTCGAATCCGCCGTAATTGACCATGCTGGCGTACCTTCGCGGAATGTTCGTGGCGATCACTTTCAGTTTCTTCTCCTTAGCGAACTGCATGATCGGTTTGTAATCGGTCTTGTAATTCGGCCACAATCTCGCGTCAGCCTCGAATTTCGAATCGTCGAAATAGTCCGCAAGATATTCGTCGATTATCAGCTGGATGTCTGATTCGAACATCTCGGCCCCGATCTTCAGCTTATTCCCTTTCGCTGCGAACAGGTCTTTCGCCAGCCGCAGCTCAAGCTGATGGGCGACTGCGCTGTTGTGCGTTTCACCGAAGAAAACGATGTCAGTTTTTGCAGCCCTCTTTACTACTTCCGCGTAATTGATCGGTTTAAGATCGGTGTCATAAAGCTTATACGAATTATTTACCTGCGCGGTCATAGTCACGCTCCACATGATTATTATGGTTAGGATCATTTTCTTCAGCATTGTTTCTCCGTTTTAATCAACATAAATTCTCGGTACCCGGTTCGAGATCATTGTCAGTATTTCATAAGGTATCGTTCCAATTTTATCGCATAGCTCTTCAAGTCTGAGCTCGTCTTCGCCGTTTCTGCCGAAAAGCAGCACATCGTCACCGTTGAATGCAGTTCCGTCGATGCCCAGGTCTATCATCATCTGGTCCATGCAGACGTTCCCTGCAACAGGATAGCGCTTTCCTCTGATCATAACTTCCCCTTTGTTGGAAAGCAGTCTGTTGTAGCCGTCCCCGTAGCCTACGGGCAGCGTAACGATCCTTGTCTGCCGGTCCGTTGTGTAAGTGTGATTATAGCTTATCCCTGTCTCAGGTGGGACAACCTTGAAATAGGACACTTTTGTCAGAAGCGACATAACGGGTTTAAGCTCGCCGTCGAAATCTTCCGGAAGACCGGAATAGCCGTAAAGCATCAGTCCCGGACGAACCATGTTGTAATGCGAGTTAGGGAAATTTATTATCCCTGCAGAATTAGCGCAGTGAACATACTTCGTTCTCATGCCTTTCTTTTCCATCAGGTCAAGTATCTTGTCGAAACGGCTGATCTGGAGCTCTGTAAACTCTCTGTCGCTGTCCGATTTCGCGAAATGGGAGAAGATGCCCTCGACTGATATTCCTTCGGAATTGAAAGTATCCTCGATGAACCTTTCAGCATTGTACCAGTGAACACCAAGTCTTTCCATGCCTGTATCGATCTTTATATGCACTTTTGCCTTCTGTCCGAGTTCCTTCGCTGTCAGGCTGATCGCTCTCGTTTTATCGATCGAAGATGTTGTAATATCAATGTCATATATAATAAAATCCGGGATCTGTTCAACGTTTATCCCGCCCATTACGAGTATCGGAATATTGATCCCGTTCTCGCGTAGAAATATACCTTCCTCAAGAAATGCCACGCCGAAATAATTCACGCCCAGCTTTATCAGCTCATTCGCAGTTTCAAGCATACCGTGCCCGTAAGCATTGGCTTTGATGATTCCCATAACTTTCACATCATCACCGATAAAGGATTTTACGACATTGAAGTTATTTCTGAGGTTCTCAAGGCTGATCACCGCTCTTGTCGGCCTGTTCCGGTATGCCTGGATCTGTCTGTTCATAATTATTTTCCTATGCAGAATTTACCGAAAATATTGTTTATTATATCAATGCTTGTAGTTTGTCCCGTAATTTCTCCCAGCTTGTCAAGTGCGGCTCTCAGATCGACGATGATCACTTCGTAAGTATTCGACTCTTTAAGCGTAACTCTTGTCTGTTCGAGCAGTTTTTCTGTTTCTTTCAGGATATTCAGGTGGCGCAGGTTCGAAATATAGTAGGGCTGATAAGTCAGGTTGTCGCCGGCGGCCTTTTTTACTATCAGATCTTTCAGTTCATCAATTCCTTCACCCGTTCTGCAGCTTATCAGGATCGAATCTTTACCTGAAGTTTTTACCCGTTTCAAATCGCTTTTATTGTAAACCTTAATGACATTTTTTCCCGCTATCTTAGCCTGACCGGGATTGGCGGAATCTATTATGTGAAGAACTATGTCAGCCTCTTCGAGCAGCTTCTTCGATCGTCTGATACCTTCCGTTTCGATCACATCGCCGGTCTCTCTGATCCCGGCGGTGTCAGTCAGCCTCAGCATCCAGCCCCCGACCTCAATGCTCTCCTCGATCGTATCCCTCGTCGTACCTGCAATGTCGGTCACAATGACCCTGTCGGACTTGAGAAGCGCGTTCATCAAAGATGACTTGCCGACATTGACCTCGCCGGCCAGCGCGACTCTGATGCCGTCTTTGAAAATTCTTCCTTTTTTATATCCCTGTATGAATTTGTTTATGACCGTGACGGCATCATCCATTTTAGCCTCAATGTCCGCCTTCGGAGTGCTTTCCAGGTCCTCCTCGGAAAAGTCAAGCTCAAGTTCGAGTACCGATACGAGGTCTACCAGCATTGAGCTGATCTTTTTCAGCTCTTCAGAAAGTCCGCCCTCAAGCTGTTCCCTTGAAGCGGCGTATCCTGCTTCGCTTTCAGAATTGATCAGATCGATCACTGCTTCAGCCTGAACGAGGTCCATTTTGCCGTTCATGAAACGCCTCTGCGTAAACTCACCCGGTTCAGCCTCCCTTACACCTTTAACTGAATATAGGACTTCGAGTATTTTTTTTACTATTAGCGGCGATCCGTGACAAAATATCTCAGCTGATTCCTCGCCTGTATATGAACAGCCTTCCTCAAAAAACACGATCGTTACTTCATCGATTTTATCTTTTCCTGAAATGAAATCGGTCAGGTAGATCCTGTTAAATTCAGGCTTTTTTTTCAGGCTGAGAAACCGCCCGAGAACTTTTAAACATTCTTTTCCTGAAACTCTTATAACCGATATTCCTGCCCTTCCCGGAGCAGATGCCAAAGCAGCTATGATCATAAACTTAACCTTATACTCATCGCCTAGAATATAACATATACTTATTCATTTTTCAATTGTTTAATGAGAAGAAAACGGCAGTCTAAAACCAAAATCAGCTAAATATAAGTTGACATTTTAGATTTGTCCTGTTATATTACTTCTGAAGAATAATTCGGGAGATATGATATGTACATAAAAAGAAACGCAGAAGAGAAACTGCAAAAATTCGCAAAACAGTACCCTGTAGTAACAATAACCGGTCCCAGGCAATCTGGTAAAACTACTCTCTGCCAGCATGTATTTCCCGATAAAAAATATGTTTCTCTTGAAGATATTGATAATCGTAAATATGCGATGAACGACCCTAGAGGTTTTCTGTCCGAATATTCAAACGGCGTTATCATTGATGAAGTTCAGAAGGTTCCTGACCTGCTTTCATATATTCAGGGAATTGTGGATGAAAATCAGATTAAAGGGGAATTTATACTCACCGGCAGTTCTCAGTTTGAATTATCAAGAAGTATTTCCCAGTCTCTTGCCGGAAGAACCGCTTTGTTAAAACTTTTTCCTTTTTCTTATGTTGAAGTTTATAATTCCGCAGAGTATTCCGCTGAATGGGTGAATAAAGTTATTTATAAAGGATTTTATCCGAGGATCCACAGTGACGGCCTTGATGCGACCGAAGCGATGTCAGCCTATGTTGAAACTTATGTCGAAAGGGATGTCAGGCAGTTCTATGATGTTAAAGACCTTAATCTGTTCAGCACTTTTCTTAAATTGACTGCAGCCAGAACGGGTCAGCTTTTAAATTACTCCAATATAGCTGATGACTGCGGCGTTACGATACCGACAATAAAAAACTGGATTTCGATTCTTGAACAAAGCTATATCATTTTTCTTTTGCAGCCCTACCACAGCAGTGTAAAGAAAAGGCTGATCAAAACACCGAAAGTATATTTTTACGATGTCGGATTATGCGCATACCTTAACGGTGCAAAGCGGGAAGATCATATTGGAGCACTGCCGAATAAAGGTTCTCTTTTCGAGAATTTTGTTATATCCGAAGTGCTTAAAATGAATGCCCACAACAGCTTTAAAGATGAGTTTTATTTCTTTAGGGATAAAAATAAAAAAGAAATTGATCTGCTTATTAATAAAGGCCTCAAAATTTATCCTTATGAGATCAAATCTGCTCTGACATATATTTCTGATTTTACAAAAAACCTTAAATACCTGGCAGACCTGACCAAGTCGGACAATATCGGGAATGTGATTTATGCCGGAGAAACTCATAAAAGATCAGATTTTACCGTATTTAATTATTTTGATTTCTTTAAAGATTATTTTGATAAATAAAAATCTATGAGAACTATTAAAATTCTCAGAAAGAATCCTGCTCCGTCCTCTCGATGATCTCCTCCTGAAGGTCTTTTCCCAGGTTGTTGAAAAAGTCGCTGTAACCCGCAACTCTTACGATAAGATCGCTGTATTCTTCCGGATTCTTTTGTGCTTCCCTTAAAGTATCGGCTTTTACGACATTGAACTGAATATGATGACCGTTGAGCTTAAAATAAGTTCTGACAAGAGATTTTACAGCTTCGATCCCTTTTTCATCAGCCATTATCTGAGGTGTGAACTTCTGATTGAGAAGAGTGCCGCCGGTTTTGAGATGATCCATTTTTGATGCGGATTTAAGAACGGCTGTCGGACCTTTTCTGTCGGCTCCCTGAACGGGTGATATCCCTTCTGAAAGTGGCTTACCCGCCTTCCTGCCGTCCGGTGTGGCTCCTATTACAGAACCGAAGTAGACGTGGCTTGTCGTAGGAAGCATATTTATGCGCCACTGTCCGCCGGTCGCGTTCGGTCTGCCGGTGACGCTTTCATAGAAAATGTCAAAAACTTCACGCATGATCGAATCGGGATAGTCGTCGTCGTTGCCGTATTTTCTGGTTTTATTCTTCACTATGCTGTGCAGGATTTCATATCCTTCAAAATTCTCATCAAGAGCTTTTAGCATTGCCTGCATCGTAAATCTCTCATCATCGAAAACATGCTGTTTTATACTTGAAAGGCTGTCGGTAATAGTTCCGGTACCGACACCCTGTATATAGGAAGTGTTGTATCTCGCTCCGCCTGCGTTATAATCTTTTCCTGTTGAGATGCAGTCGTCAATTATCACCGACAGAAATGGCGCCGGCATAGTTTCCGCATAAATTTCAGCGATCTTATTGCTGCCTTCTATCTTTATATCAATAAAATATTTCAGCTGCTCTTTGAAAGCTGCCATCAGTTCCTTGAACGAACCGAAGAACATTGCATCCCCGGTACCAGGTCCGATCTGCTTTTTAGTGTAATTATCATATCCGTTGTTCAGTGTCAGATCGAGTATTTTAGTAAGATTGAAATAACCGTGAAGGATGTATGCCTCTTTCCCGAATGCCCCTGTCTCGACGCATCCGCTAGTGCCTCCGTCTCTCGCGTCTTCGACAGTTTTACCCATGTTCAGAAGCTCCTGAACGACCGCATCTGCGTTAAATACCGAAGGCTGACCCGCTCCTTTTTTGACAATATGAAGTGCGCGCTTGATAAATTCGTCCGGATTTTTTGAACTGAGCTGGATGTTCGAGCTCGGTTGAAGCAGTCTCATCTCGTCTATGCAGTCGAGTATCATATACGACATCTCGTTCACTGCGTCAGTTCCGTCAGTCTTCAGTCCGCCCGTATTGATGTTAGCAAAATCCGTATAGGTTGCGCTTTCCAGCAGCGTGAAACCGACCTTTGGCGGAGCAGGCTGGTTGTTGAACTTTATCCAGAACAGGTTCAGTAGTTCATACGCACTTTCCTTAGTCAGCGTACCGTCAGCGATACCGTTTTCATAAAAAGGCTGCAGATGCTGATCCAGCCTGCCCGGATTGAAAGCGTCCCATGTGTTCAACTCGGTGGTGACACCGAGGTGCACGAACCAGTACGCCTGCAGTGCTTCATGAAAATCGCGCGGAGCATTCTCGGGAACATAACTACAGATCTCAGCGACCTTCTCAAGCTCCGCTTTCCTTACCGGGTCCTGCTCCGAAGCCGCAAGTTCGAGAGCTTTTTCAGCATGTCTGTTCGCGAATAAAATTATCGCATCGCAGGCAATGTTCATCGCTTTGAGTTCTTCGATCCTTTCAGCTCTATCTTCAGCCTCCCCCGCCTCGAATTTTCTGATCGAATCCCGTATCTCTTTTTTGAAATCTTTGAAGCCTTTTGTAAACACCTTTTTATCTGCAACAGTATGACCGGGTGCTCTCTGCTCCATGAACTCGGTAAAAACTCCTGCATGATAAGCATCTGTCCATTCCTCTGTCATCATTTCAAGAAGTTTATGCCTGATCGAGCGATTCTTCCAGTATGGTTCTATCTTTTTCTTCTGTACATTATAAGTATTTTTGTCGACTTTAAAGCTGATCTTATCTCTTTTGTTCATTACGTCAAAATCTTCTTTTGTATGGCAGCAAAGTTCGGGAAATGTAGGAGCACCTGCAGGATTATCTCCTTTCTCCCCGACTATAAGTTCACCTTCATTTATACAGACAGGTTTCTTGTGAAGTATTTCTTTAAAGGCCAAAGCCCTAAGTACCGGAACGGAATATTTATCCTCGTTTTTCTCGTAGAAATCAGTAATGATCTCTCCCCGTCCTATCCATATATGCGGAACAGCTTCAAGACTCTGCTTTCTTAACTTTTTTACTCTTTCAGTCAGCATCTATCCTCCGGTTATTACCTTGCAGCCTTCATTTTCGAAAATTCTCTTGATATCATCGGTCTTTACTTCCTGCCTTTTAATATCATATCCTGAACTTTCCAGACCGAGTTTAATATACTTGTTTTTTGCTAATCCGTGATATGACAAAAGATTTATCTGTTCGAATTTTATTGATCTTAAAAACTCTCTTATTCCGTTTATATTATCGTCCGTATCGGTAATGCCGGGAACAAGCGGGATCCTGATGAATATCCGCTTTCCTGACGCCGAAAGAAATTTCAGATTTTCAAGTATCCGAACGTTCGATACGCCTGTATATTTTCTATGCAACTCATCATTGATCAGTTTTATATCATAAAGATAGAGGTCGGTAAGGTCGCCGATCAATTCAAATTTTTCTCTGTCAGCGTATCCGCAGGTATCGACAGCAGAGTGAAGCCCAAGTTTTTTACACTTTTTCAAAACAGCCAGTAAAAATTCAGGCTGCATCAGAGGTTCCCCGCCTGAAAAAGTGACTCCTCCACCTGAGGTTTCGAAATAATCTTTATCCTTCTGTATCTCCTTCATCAGGTCTTCAACCGACAAACTATTTCCGATCACTTCCATGGCTCCGGAAGGACATTTTTCTGCGGCGGCTTCATTCCGAACATCTTTGCACGATCCGCATTTGAGGCATTTGTTCTCGTCGAAAACTACCTGCTGTTCAGGTTTAAAACTCTCCGGATTATGACACCAGATACACCTGAGAGGGCAGCCTTTTAAGAATACCGTAGTTCTGATCCCCGGTCCGTCGTGAAGCGAAAAATGCTGTATATTGAATATTGTTCCCTTCATTTTTGTCTTTCTCTGATGAAAGCACTTATCCTCTTTCCGGCCTCCACTATTTCATCCTCAGGTCTTGCGATGTTGAATCTGACGAACTTTTTTCCGCTGTCTGAAAAATGTATTCCGGGAACTGCTGCTACTTTCTTTTTTTCATAAAGATCCATAACGAATTTAAATCCGTCATCAAAACATGCCGGAAGTTCAGCCCAGATAAAGTAACCGCCTTCGATCTTCGGAACTTTGAACCCGCATTCTTCAAGAATTCCTTTAAGGAGAATAAATGAATTTTTCATTTTTTTTCTCAGGTCTGCGGCATATTTTTTACCGAAATCGTACCTGTTCAGATACCGAGCAACTGCCTCCTGCAGAACTGAGGGTGAACACAGACCTGTGTAATCGTGGATCAGCCTTATCTCGCTTATATGTTCCTTTGAAGCAATGAAATATCCTATCCTCCATCCTGTAATAGAAAGCAGCTTTGAGAAACTGTTAACATAAAAATAATACTGGCTGTCGAAAAGCGGAGTGAACGGTTTTTTCCCGAAATAAATTTCAGAATAAACACAGTCGGCGATAACATATACTTTGTGCTTTTCAGCGATATCTTTCAGCTTCAGAAATTCCTTTTCAGTCCATATTTTTCCATACGGATTTCCCGGTGAGTTCACGAATATCAGACCGACTTGATCTTCAGATACTGTTTTCTCCAGGTTTCCGAAATCGACAGAAAAATCTTCTTCCAGAGAGAACGAAATATATTTTCTTCCGAATATCCCCGGCAGTCTCGGAAAGCTCTCATACGCGGGATCGAAACCCAGAACAGTTCTTTTCTTGGGCATAATACCGTTAATATAAGTAAAGATCAGTGATATTGCTTCGGTAGCTCCATTAACGACCATTATATTGTCTTGCGTAGCAGACCTGAATTTTTCTTTTATAGTTCTGACCAGCTCTATATTACCGTTCGCCGGAGCATACTGGTGAATGTTATCCGATGATATCCGGGAAAGTATATGAATTAGTTCTGCAGGCGGAGAAAATCCGGGAATTCCCTGGGCAAGATTGATCCCGCCGTTCATTTTTACTTTATTGCTCATAACGCTTATGTATGATATTTTTTCCATCAAACCCTCCTGATGTTCTGCTTGCGATCCCGGTAAATATAAGAAATATAAAGTCTCATATCAAACACTTTAACTTCTGATTTTGCTTTTATTTTCTTTACTATATGATTATATTTTGATATATTGTCCGCGCGCGCTGAATACATGCAGTGCGGCGGATAAAAATATCTGTCAAAGAAAAAAGGGAACAATGAATCTCTTCAGGGATGTAATAGGTCAGAATAACATCACTTTAAGTTTGTCGGGCGCGCTGCTGAACAAAAAGCTTCATCACGCCTATCTTTTTACCGGACCTGCGGGAGTCGGAAAAGAAGCTGTCGCTCTCGAGCTGATAAAGATCGTGAACTGCCTTGAGAATAAAAGTACGCTCGGATACTGCGGTGAATGCGCTTCATGCAGGAAGTACGCTTCTTTTTCATCCGACGATCTGCTTTATATATTCCCTTCTCTGTCTAAAGCTGCAGATTCTGAAAAGGTCATCAAGGAAAGAGCAGATATGATCAGCTCCGAGCTGAAGCAGAAAGCAATGCTAAAAGGCTATCATAAGTTCAGCTTTAAATCAGGACGGTACATAACCCTGCCCCAAATAAACGAGATAAAATATTTCGCAAGGTTCAATTCTATAAACAGATCAAAGAAATTCGTGATCATACATCCCGCTGAACTTATGAACAAGGAAGCCCAGAATTCTCTTTTAAAGATCCTTGAGGAACCGCCGGCTGACCTTTATTTCATCCTGATCTCGGAAAATCCTTCGGTAATTCTGGATACCATCAGGTCGAGATGTCTTAATATTCACTTCCCTGTTTTAAACGATACAGACATTAAAGAATATCTCACAAAGTACTATCCCGATACTGATGAAGGCCGGTTAGCAGAACTTGCTTTGAATTCTTTCGGAAGCACGGATACTCTAAGTAAGCTCGTCTCGGATTCCGGGAATGAACTTATGGAGCTGCACGAGGAACTTACACATATCTTTTCGAAATCCCTTCCGCCAGCCACTACCGGTCTTATCGACAGCTTCATTGAAAAAATCAAAGAACTTTCTGATACTGAAACTGATTTCGTTTTCAGAAAAACACTTGAAAAGCTGATCACCGAAACATACGGGAAAGAAAATAAAATGTCTTTAAAAGGCAGATCCGTAATAATGGCCGATTTCGAACGCTTCGGAATTATGTACAGACGGAATATTAATCCAAGACTTTTACTAATTAACTTATACTTAAACTTCAGAGAGGAATACAAAAAGTGGCAGATGATACAGAAAGAGATATAACAACAGATATTATTTCACCGACGACCGATACTTCAGAACTTACTACTGAGGACAGGAAAGAATTTCTTATCGAAACGAACTTCAAAGGTGTAAGGAAGCACTATTTCCTAAATCCTAAAGCTATACCGCTCAAAGTCGGTGAGTATATTATTGTCGAATACGAGGACGGTGAGGATATGGGCATCGTCAGCGGAATAACGGTTAAACAGCTTAAACGCGAAAATATTGAGATCGCCGGGAATATAATCCGCAAGAGCAACCAGATCGACATCCGCAGACTGGATGAGAACCGGAGAATAGAGGACGGCATCCTCGTTAACGCCAGGAAACAGTCTAAAAAACTCGGCCTGGAGATGAAATTCATAGACATCGAATATAAATTCGACAGGAAGAAACTGGTCTTCTATTTTACTGCTGACGGCAGGGTGGATTTCAGAGAACTTGTAAAAGTCTTCGCGTCCGAATATAAAACAAGGATCGAACTCAGGCAGATAGGAGTAAGGGACGAGGCGCAGAAGATCGGCGGAATAGGTATTTGCGGAAGGGAGCTTTGCTGTTCTCAGTTCCTGACGAATTTCGTGTCTATAAACGTCTCGATGGCAAGAGACCAGAACCTCTTCGTTAAACCGGAAAAATTCTCCGGAGCATGCGGCAAACTTCAATGCTGCCTGAAATACGAACACGACTTCTACCTTGAGCAGAAAAGCGGAATACCCGACACGGGATCGGTAATTCAGACAGAAAAAGGAAAAGCCACTGTCTCAATAATCGATGTGTTCAACGGCACAATTACTCTTGATTTTGAAAACGGCGACACGGTCGTAATGAAAAAGGAAGAACTGGTGCATAAGTTAACGAAAGCATACAGGGTTATCAGAAACAGCAAAGATGATCAGGCAGGTAACGGCTGTAACAGCTGCCCAAAGAGTAATTTTTTGAATTACGACGGTAACGAGGGTAAAGAAAAACTGGTTCAGGCCGATAAAAAAAGGCAGAACAAATAACGGAGCGCTTATGTCTAAAAAGTCCGAAGTACAGAATTACATAAATATCAGGGGCGAGAAAGACTATGTTGATTCACTTTTGAGATCTGACAGGATCATTTACGGTGAGTTCATTAATTCGCTTATCTATTACGAAAGCAACACCCTTCTTCCAAAGACCGGCATCCTTATGCAGGAAGATGACGAGCTTGTATTTTACGGCGCTAAATCTCTGCTCGAAAGAGAATTCCTGCTGAAATTTCCATACGAGAACATATACCTTTCTCAGAACAGCGGATTTTCGATCAGCTTCATTTATCAGGAGTTCGACAAGAAAAAGGATAAATGTAAATTCAGCATATCGTGGGAAGACTATATAACGAAGAATATCAAACCTGATTTTGTCTACAGACTCTCAGTAAAGATCAAGGACAGACTGATAAAAAGAGCATCGGCTTTCCTTAAGCAGAATGACACTTCACGACAGGCTTATTACTACTACAACAGGGTTCTTTCTGAAAAGATCGATGATATTACTTTCATAATCGACTTCATTTCTCTGCTCAAATATGAAGCTGAGTCCGAATGTGAAGGTTTTGTCGAGATCTATGATAATATTATAGAGAAAAAAATAATATACCTTACTGACATTTACCCTAAACATAAGGATATTATCGAAAAACGACTGAGAATGAAAAAAGATTTCAATCTTTCCAAGCATGTGCCGAGAAGCAGAGATATTGATCCCGAAAACCTTCCTGAAAGGGATATTGATCTGGAGAAACTGATGTCTGTCAAGGGTGTCCAGAAGTTCGTGGACGACAGGATAAGGGAAGGTGTGGAAAAGATCAAGGAACAGCTTCTTAATGACTATCACGAGAAGATCGACGAATACGCAAATAAGATCGAACTCGAAAAACAGATCTACAGGGAGATCATAAAAGATAATATCAAACTCGGGGATATTACAGATATAAAAGAACCGGACTGTGACAAGCTCATAGACAGGATAACTAATTTCTACTACAGGTATAAACTGCTTAACGAAAAACTCCCCGACAATTTTACTATTGAAATGAAAAATCCGGACCAGGGGAAAAATACACTCCTTATGCTGATCGAGGGAATGAGCGAGAAATATCTGAAAATAGTTGATCCCTATTTCTTCCCTTCCGAACTGGAACTTATCATGGGAGTTCCTGACGATATCGATATCAAGATTATTACCTATGCACTGATGACCGATGATTATAAAGACAAACTGGCTGCTTTCAAAAAAAAGCTCCAGGAATTCAGAGACCAGAGATTCGGCGGAGTGCAGGTAAAACTCATAAGGTTCGCTAACAGGAACCAGACCCCGATACACGACAGAGCGCTGTTCTCTCAGGACTGGGGATTAAGCTTCTCCAATTCTCTGTCTCAGATAGGGTCCAAGCACGATATTGTTGTGCGGAGAATACTGTCAAAAGAAAGGGAAACAACAGACTTCGACGACTTCTGGTTCATCGGTAATGAAGCTAAAAGAGGCGGCAAAACGCTTAAGATCAATGTAATCGATCTGTAAATTTATAGGAGAGTGTATTTAAATGAAGAGCACCAAAGAGATCCGCAATGATTTTTTAAACTTCTTTATAGAAAAGCAGCATACAAAAGTGCTTGCGGCACCTGTCATTCCCTACAGCGATCCTACACTTCTGTTTACGAATGCAGGAATGAACCAGTTCAAGGATATTTTCCTCGGAACGGGGAAGCGGGACTACACAAGAGCCGTAAACAGTCAGAAATGCATCAGAGCCGGCGGAAAGCACAACGATCTTGACGAGGTCGGAAAGGACGGTTACCATCACTCGTTCTTCGAGATGCTGGGGAACTGGTCGTTCGGGGATTACTACAAAAAAGAAGCCATTTCCTGGGCGTGGGAACTGCTTACGGAAGTGTGGAAGCTCGACAAATCTAAGCTGTACGCGACGGTCTATAAGGATGACGATGAAGCTGAAGAGCTGTGGAAAACGGTAACCGACATCGACCGTTCGCATATAACAAGACACGGCGAAAAGGACAATTTCTGGCAGATGGGCGATACCGGTCCATGCGGACCGTGTACTGAAATACATTACGACAGAGGCGTGAAATTCTGCGATAAGCAGGATGTTCCGGGGCACAAATGCGAAGCCAACGGGGACTGCGAAAGGATATTCGAAATATGGAACCTCGTATTTATTCAGTATGACAGGAACGAAAAAGGCGAACTTACTCCTCTGCCCAGTAAACACGTAGATACCGGAATGGGATTCGAAAGAATATGTCAGGTTCTTCAGAAACAGGACTCTAACTATCATATTGATATATTCAGGGATATAATTACAGAAATAGAGATCGTGACCGGAGTAAAATATCAAACCGACGGGAAAGGAACACCTCACAGAGTTATCGCCGATCATGTCAGAACCCTTCTTTTTGCTATCTCTGACGGCGGTATGCCTTCGAACGAAGGACGCGGATATGTCCTGAGAAGGATCCTCAGACGGGCGGTAAGATACGGAACAAAACTCGGTATGAACGAACCTTTCATTTACAAGATAGCTCCGACCGTTGCGGATGTCATGGGTGACGAGTTCCCGGAAATAAGAAAGTATCTCAAGCATGCTCAGGGTATTATCCAGGCTGAGGAGAAAATGTTCCTTTCCACGCTAAACAAGGGAATTGAACTTTTCAACGGATTCGTTAATGATAAAAAAGCGGATGACAGGATTATAGACGGCGAAACGGTCTTCAAGCTCTATGACACTTTCGGTTTCCCTGCCGATCTTACGGCGCAGATGGCCGAAGAGATCGGATATAAGATGGATATGCCCGGATTCGAAATCTGCATGAATAAACAGAAGGAACAGTCAAGACTGAATCAGAAATTCAAAGGTTCTCAGGATGTTGAGTGGATAGTTTTGAACGATATTCATTCTACTACCTTCACGGGTTATGATATTCTTCAGGGATATTCAAAAATAATAAAGTACAGAATTGATGCGAAACATATCTTTATCGTACCTGATGAGTCGGTCTTCTATGCCGAATCAGGAGGACAGGTAGCGGATAATGGAACTATTGAGATAGGAGAAATAAAATTAAAGGTTCTTGATGTTCAGAAAGACGGTGATTTCTTCGTCATCAAAGCCGGTAAACCCGCTGAAGTGAATATCTCTCCGGAAACAGTTCTTAAACAGACTGTCGACATAGATTTCAGGAACGAATGCAGAATGCACCACAGCGCTACTCATCTCCTGCAGGCTGCAATCAGGAAAATATACGGTGATCATATAGCTCAATCAGGTTCATTCGTCGGGAATAACATTATGAGATTTGATTATTCTCACTATGAAAAGATGTCGGATGAGAATGTCAGAAAGGTTGAAGAGATAGTGAATTCATATATCAGAATGAACCTTGCGGTCACGACCGAGATCATGCCGCTTGCAGAAGCCAAGGGGTCCGGAGTTACCGCTTTATTCGGCGAAAAGTACGGCGAAATAGTAAGAGTTGTCAGAATGGGTACAGTATCAGCCGAACTTTGCGGCGGTACGCACGCGTCCCGCACCGGAGACCTGGGTTATTTCAGGATTCTTTCCGAATCGAGTATCGCCGCAGGGATCCGCAGGATCGAGGCAGTATGCGGCAAATACGCCGTATCTGCCGCCGCCGACCAGCGCAACATCGTAGAGGCGATCGTGAAAATGCAGTCCGTGAAGGAACACGAGATACTCGACAGGCTTCAGAAATCCGCACAGGAAAAAAGAGATCTGGATAAGACGCTGAACGAGCTGAATGAAAAGCTCGCCCTGACACAGATGACCGATCTGATTTCCAAAAAGATCGTAATAGGCGGTATAAATATAATTTCCTCGATCGTTCAGGTTTCCGACTCGAGGATACTCAAGAACCTTGCGGAAAACCTGAGAGGACAGATGCAGTCCGCCATTATCCTGCTCGGCGCGGACATCGACGGCAAAGCCTCTCTTGTCTGCGCCGTCACTGACGACCTGAAGGCGACTATACCAGCCGGCAGGATCGTCGGCGAGGTCGCGAAAATGCTCGGAGGAGGCGGAGGCGGTGCTCCGCATCTGGCGACGGCGGGCGCTAAGGACGTTTCGAAATTGAATGAAGCTCTGGAATCTGTAAAAAATATGCTGTAACAAAAAGGGCGGTGATCTAACCGCCCTTTTTCGTCTTATTATTCAAAAACCGTACTAATCTTTAACGCACCTCACCGATATTCCCATGGTCTTATAGTTCAATGAATAAGTCAGAACATTTACGCTGTCGCTGTAAAGAGTATAGTTCACAGGCCATACCTGTCCCCCGATGTTCCAGTAAGATTTTGTTCTGAATATTCCCTGGGTATTGAGATTAATAAAATACGAACCGAGTTTCATCCCGCCGGGAAGTGCATGGAATCCGCTTGAATCCGTCGCTCCCGCATTAGGCGCGCTCCACAGCTCGGTAGCTTTCAGTTCGCCGCCCGCGGTATCCTCGCCGCCCAGCCAGTCGATCAGTTTATCCCACTCGGCTTCTGTAGGAACATGCCATCCTTCCGGAGCGATATTTCTGCTGTCGGATACGGCGTACCAGTTATAAAGCATCCCGTACACGGCCGCAAGGTTGGGATCGTTATTGTAACTGCAGTACGCTCCGTCAACAGTATAAGACCAGAGAGTGTTGTCGGTAAGATTCGGGATCTCGTCACCGTTCCTGTAATGAGTGACCTTGAGATTCTCCGCCATCCATACCTGACCGCCAATGCCGATCGTGGCATAAACGTTCCCGTCTATATCCGTGACAGTTCCGACTTCACCCGTATGATCTACGAAAGGCTCGGTAGTCGAAGTGCTGTCATTTGAACAGTTGATCAGCGCCGGCAGAATAATCGAAACGACACATACCGCCAAAGCTGATTTAAGATATTTAATTTTCATAATATGTCTTCCTAAAATCTAAATCTTTAGTACCATACCATTCCCAGACCTATACTGAGCATGAAAGGTGTCTCATCTGTTTCCGGTATAATAAAACCGTTGATCGAGAAATGAGCTTCCTTTGCAAGTTTATCAGCTAAAGCCCCGAACGATCCGAAATCTATCGTCCACTGAAAACCGGACATATTGAAAGAACTCTGAGGATCTCCTTCGTAATAATTACCGTCGATCTCGGTAGTGCTTCTGCTCATCACATAATTGGGCTTCCAGTATAATCCGAGCATTACACCTTTCCAGTCTTCAGGGCTAAAATATCTTCCGAGTCCGAATGTGTATCCAATATTTCCTGAAAATTCGAAGGCGAACATGGTCAGGTTCATTTCAGTTGTTATGGTCTGAAAATAAGAACCGTTCCAGAAAGTATATTCAGAATCCATACTGCCGAAAGTTGTATTGAATGAACCCATCGCTCCCAAAGAGAAAGCCGACCATGTATTCTTTCCTTCATCATAGTTCGGAGGTCTCACCCACTTCAATGTTCCAGAATATGTCATTCCAAAACCGTTCATTGTAAAGTCAGTATCCATACCTTCCATTTCCATGCTCGCAAAAGTATAGTTGACCGTCATTCCAGTGCCTTTTAATATCCCCCCCTGCTCGATCCAGCTTCTTCTTTTTGAATCCGATTCCAGAGTTTTGTAGTATTCTACGCTTAGTTTACCAGTCTTTTTATTCAGATCGACTTCAGGTTTCTGGTATTCGTTCTCCTGCCTTATCTCCTGAATATGAACGTTCTCCTCCTCAGGTGTTACTTCCTGCGATGTCTGACTGTTCTTTTCAGCCCATCTTTCAGCGGCGTTCTTAGGTTTCGATCCTGAATCGTCAGCTTCCTTCTTCGCCTTGAACTGATCTAGCATTGAACCGCCCGAACCGCTGTCTGAACCTGAAGAAACCGACGGGGTTGCAGCGGCAGGAACCGGCACCGGTGTTGCGGGAACTACTGCCGGCGGCGCCGACAGACTTTCGGATACTGCGCCATCATCTGCAGGAGTTTCTTCGGCTTTCACGAATATGATCTCGTTGATATTATCCCAGCTGACTATCCTCTTATTCCCTTTTTCGTCGATTATTTCTGCGTACTTGCCTACCTCATACTTCTCAATCATGCAGTCAAGAGTAGTTCCGTTCTTGTAAACCAAAGTAGCTTTTTCTGCGGAAAATACTGCGGTCAGAAGGATAATTAGCAGTACCGTTATTATTTTATTTCTGCAAGCTGACATATTAACTCTCCTCTATTCAATGAAGAATATAGTTATTTGTAAAGTATTCTAATAAAATAAATACGGATTGTCAACAAATATGATCGGATTGAAATGTCCGTTAAAAAGACATGGTACCCACTTTGTAATT
>DAIMKZ010000018.1:0-29364 GCA_036721445.1 Candidatus Delongbacteria bacterium | reverse complement strand
GTATAGATCGTGTTAAGTCCGGTAAGATCGATCTCGTGCTTCTTTCCTTCTTTTGCAAGGAAGTATTGCGCTAAAAGATACATTGAGGTTGCGCGGTATATCGTATTCTCCTTATCCGCCAGAGGCAGATGAAAGTATGCCATCGGTTTGAAGAACGCCAGGTGAGGACATCCCGAAGCCGCTGAAACTAATCCCATCATTGCGCTTACACCTTTCTGGCAGGTTGTATCCTGTGAAATATCTTTTCCTTCCATTTTAACGACAAGATGAGTCTTTTCAAATGATTTTAAACCGTCGAAGAACTGGACCATATTGACAAGAGCGACGGCGAGAGGACAGTGCTTTACTTCATTGCTGTCCAGCGGGCAGTTGGGGCATTTGTTGAATTCAAGATCGGTCCAGGCCGGCAGATCGGAAAGAGGTTTGATCCCTTTTAATTCTACTGTACTTTTATCCCATTCGAAAAGAAAGTCCTTTTTTCTTCCGTCTTCGAATGTGAATATGTACTCTATCGATTTCACCCGCTCTCCGTTTGCCTGAGGGAAATATAAGTGATATTCTAAAAGTTCGCAATTTCTAAATAAATGCGCCGGACTTAACCGGGAGCTATCCGTGATCTGGCAGGATTATCTGCGGTCTGATTATTCCCGCCCTTATCTGTGTTCTTCCGCTGATACTGATCTCTTTGAGATGACAGGTCTTCAACAATTCCGCTGTATCTTCATCCATGTTCATTCCGCCGAAACCTTTTGTGAGCACGAGAGAAAAACCGAAATTCTCGTCTCCGGTAAAAGAGATGCTGAGTTCGTCTTTACAGAAAGCTGTCCAGTCTCTGTTGTTCACGGATGGAGCAATGATTCCGTTAGCCTTGAGTTCTTTGGCGGTTTCTAGAATTTTTAGATCTATGCTTTCTTTAAAAACAAGTATTCTGCCTCTGTATTCGTTTGCCGCGCCGCCGGAAGTTTTTAGATCGTTTATAAATTTAGTCCTGTTCTCAATAAAAACCGATTCCCCGTAGGTTTCTCCGCCGAATCCGGCAGCACCGTTAAGCAGGACGCATTTAAGTTTTACAGTCACGCTTATGCCCGGTTCTACGGCAGAGACCATACCGCTTACGAATGAACGCATTAAATAAGGCGTCAGCTTGTTCTCTATGGTGACCGTTCCTTTCTTCGTATCTATCTCTGTCACAATTCCTTTTATGGGCGATTTGACGATAGGCCGTTTCGCACTGAAACCTAACCTGAAGGCTACTATCTGATTTTCTCTAATTGGATCGCCGACATGAACAGAAAGATACATTCCGATATTTTTCGGCTTTATTAAAAGAGGGGTCGCTGCATCCAGAACAACAGTTTCATTTCTCTCTATCACTTCAAAAGTTATCAGCCCGAGGTCATTGTAGATCTCCGACACGATACCGCTTCTTACGGCTTTAAAGTCAGTCTCGATCAATCTGTCTCTGAAATTATCCTTTCCGTAAGTCCTCTCTTTACTTACTTCTTCCATCTTCTCCGTATAACCGTGAAAGATCACATCCCCCGTCTTAACTTCCTGCCCTTTTTTAATTCTGAGCCTCTGTTTGAAATCATCTTCCGTGTAATCGTATATTATTCTGCTCAGGTTTTTGACATCGACATAGAAATAGCTTTTGTCTGCAGACTCATTCTTTCCGATCAGATCGCCTGCCATGACCGTATTACCTTCCTCTACGAGAATGCTGCCTTCATGCGGAAGTTCTGATGTGAATTCTCTTTCCTCGTAAATCAGACCGTCAGCTTTAACTCTGTTAAGCGGTATGTTCGAAGTGAAAGTGCCGTAGTTGAACTGAAATTCTTTAATACCTGACTTGAGCAGATGAGGTCCGCTGAAATATTTCCCTCTTCCCCTGCAGTCTATCAGTACCGGCAGTTTCGTGCTTATTCTTTGAGAAAATTCGTTCTTATCGATCCTGATGTTACTTTTTGCGCTTATGATCTCAAAATCACCGCCGTCGGGAGAGTATAGTATCTGCCCGCCTGTGAGTAAGAATTTGTTGTTCGAGCCGACATCTTTCAGGTATGCAACAGGTTTTCCTTGCCTGATCTTTCCGATCGGGGCTATTACTGTCGCTATTGTTTCTAAACATTCTCTCTCGAACATTTCCAGCGCGGCATCAGGATCGGCATATGACAATACGCCCATGTGCGATACTTTGAAAGGTCTGTCGATGATCAGTTTTGTTACTCCGTACGGCTTTAAGCCTTCATTGAGCATGTATATCTGTTCTTCCCTGCTTTTTGCGTAAGCTATCACTCCGCCCGAGCCGATGACCGCCTGTATGTCCGAAAGGTAGAATTTATTCTCGAGGTCTATGCTGTAGGCTTCTTCGCAGTATTTATCCTTCTTTTGGAAAAAGTCGGTCTTCTGTTTTCCGTAAACCGATCTGAAAAAAGTAAATATATTTTCGTAAATGCCTTCCATTCCGTCAAAAAAATCGTTCCTGAGATTATTGAAATTCATTTCGAGGTGCTGATCGAATGACAGCTCGAAACCGAACTCCGCGCATGCCTGCTCTAGGTACCGTTCAGGGTCGCTTTTCGGCAGATAGGACGGATTGAGCGTTTTATTGTTGATATAGTTCCTGATGTCATCCTCAGAGTAATCCATGGGAAGATCATCCAGAAGCTGCCTGAAATTTTTGCTTTTTAGTACCGTCGCGAGAATGTTGGCTATAGAAAAGCTCAGTCCCACATTGGCCGAAACAGTTCTGTGGAAAAATCCTTTGATCCATGAATAAATATCCGTTGTGGCTCCGCCCATGTCGATCGCTATGATATTTTCCTTGTGCTTCTCAGCATAAAGCCTCAGCATTCTTTCTACGGCAGTAGGCGTGGGTCTGATCACGGCGGAGACCTGTTCTTTTAAAATCCTGTAGCCTGGCGCGTGCTGCATGACGCTGTCCTTGAAGAGCTGATGTATCTTCTGCTTTGCCGGCTCATAGTTGTAGGTCTCATAATCCGGCCTGATATTTTCGGTACATGAAACGATAAAGTGTGAAGGAAGCATTGAATTTACGAATTTCTGCATGGCTGTATTGCCGCAGAATATAAGCGGTATTTTCTCAGAGTTGTCAAACCGGTTCATGGGCGAGGCGAGGATCATAAGCTGGAGCTGACGCATGGTCGCGTAGCTGTTGCCTCCTTCATAACCTCCCGCAATCAGTATCATATCCGGGTTCAGATCTCTTATTATTCTGACCCTCTCGAAATCGGAAAGGTTATCGTCTATCGTAAAAGTTCTCAGTACGACTCCCCCTGCCCCGGTCGCTGTGATCTCGGCATTTTTGCCTGTATCGACTTTTGTCAGCCCGCAGACCAGGATCTGAAGTCCTCCGCCGGCAGAGCTTGTAGTTATGTACGGGATCATGAATTTCCCGCTGTCGTCAAGTAATCTTACTCCGCTTTTCCTCTCTATACTTTCTGCCGCGTTGCGTACGCCGATATTCACATCTTCGGAAGGTTTCTCGACGGTAGTATAGGCATCAGCCTGGGCAAGAAAACTGTAACGACTGTACTTTGTGTCGTATTTGATCAGCAAACCCTTGGTCGTCGTGCTTCCGATGTCTGTAATAAGAATATATTCCGAATTAAGTATCATACTGAACACCTATTCCTTATAACATACGCTTCAACGAATTCTTTCATTGTCCCGATGAATATATTTCAAGTCTGTTGTTTAGTCAAATAGAATTTTAATAATGTTTTACCGGGAGGATTTTTTCCGCTCGTATCATTATTCTTGCTTTTGTGACAGTTCGGTATTATTATTTGGTGTTAATTTTAAGGAGTTAATATGAAACATCCCAGAATTTATTTTCTCTCAGTACTGGTCATGCTGCCTTCACTGTTCTCCCAATTCGCTGTTGATGCAGAGACGGGACTACTTAGCACTGCCTACAACGATGTTAAGATAGACGGCAAAACGGGAACGATGTTCTCCCTCTGCGACGATCTTGAGGACGATCCGGTATATTTTTACAGGGTCAGACTGAATTATACTTTAAAGCAGAAACACTTCTTCTCGCTGCTCTACGCTCCGTTATTGATCGAATCGTCCGGGATGCTTGACGAGGATATTTATTTCATGCAGACATCTTACCCTGCAGGCACGGATCTTGACGCGGAGTTCAAATTCAATTCATACAGGCTGACATACAGATATGAATGGGTTAAAAAAGAACATTTCGAGTTCGGTATAGGATTTACGGCAAAGATCAGGGATGCAAAGATAAAGCTGGCTAGCGATCATATAACAAGAACCAAGAAAAATGTCGGATTCGTACCGATCGTAAATTTCAGAGTCCTGTACAAATATAACGAACTTTTCGGACTGCTTTTGGAAGGCGATGCTCTTGCCGCCCCTCAGGGCCGCGCCGAAGATGTCCTGGCCGCTCTGACATGGAATCCTATAGAAACCCTGACTCTCAAAGCGGGTTACAGGATACTTGAAGGTGGAGCCGACAACGACGAGGTTTATACCTTCTCGCTAATAAATTATGCCGTGCTGGGGTTCACATACAGCTTTTAACCGGAGACAAAATGAAGTCGGTCATATTATTGAAGGGAAAGGAAAAACAGCCACTGAACAGGCACTCTTATATTTTTTCGGGAGCGGTAGAGAAAATTGATAAGGATATAAGTCCGGGCGAAGTTGTCAGAGTGATCTCTCATGACGGAAAATTTATCGCTTACGGTCATTTCAATCCTACATCCGGCATTATTATAAGGCTGCTCGAGTGGAATGAAGCTGTTAAAGTAGATAAAGGCTGGTACAGAAACAAAATTTCTTCCGCTATCGGGCTGAGGAAAAAACTTTCCGCTTCAAAAGACACTGACGCTTTCAGAATGATATTTTCCGAGGGTGATTTTCTGCCCGGACTGATCGTTGATAAATTCGCAGACGTTCTCGTTCTTCAGTCGCACACTTCAGGAATGGACAGGGATAAAGAAATCATCGCGGGTGTTCTGAGGGAACTGCTGCCGGATGTTAAGTGCATATACGAAAAAAGCGACGGCGACGGAAGAAAACTGGAGGGATTGAAAGATTCTTCCGGAGTTATTTTCGGTACTCTGCCGGATGAACTTAAAGTCAGAGAGTGCGGGATCTCTTACAAAATTGATATAAGATCTCAGAAAACGGGATTCTACACCGACCAGCGCACGAACAGAATTGAATTGAAAAAATATATTAAATCTGGAGATTCTGTACTTGACCTTTTCTCGTTTTCAGGCGGATTCGGGCTGACTGCGGCTGTTAACGGCGCTGAAAAAATTGTCCTCTGCGATTCATCTGTTGATGCACTGTCGTCGGCCAGGTCGAATTTTGATATGAACGGTGTTACTGATAAAGCAGAATTCGTTACAAAAGACTGTTTTGAATATATCCGAGAACTTTATAAAGCAGGAGATCAGTTCGATATCATAATCGCCGACCCGCCCAAGCTTATGCCGAAGAAAAAAGACGAGATGAGGGCAATGAGAGCGTACAAAGATCTGAATTTTAACGCGATCAAGCTTGTAAGACCGGGCGGGTATATGCTCACATTTTCATGTTCGGGAAATTTCACGATGCAGATGTTTAAGGAAATGATCGCTTATTCGGCCAAGGATGCAAAAAGAACTGTTCAGATCATAGCTCAGCTGCATCAGGCTGATGACCACCCTGTCAGTGTATCAGTTCCCGAGACAGAATATCTGAAAGGGCTTATTTTAAGAATTCTTTGAAAGAAAATTATTAAAACTGTTCGTAAATTCACAGGCATTCTTCTACATGTAAGGCGCCGGCTCGTTGATACAATTCCGCTTTCGCGAGCGCTCTGCATCATATCGCGCAATTCTCCGGTTCTTTTCATCAGTAAATATAATCAAATATTTTTTATTATTCCACTTGCGTTTCGAACATATGTTCATTATATTACCGTCATCGAAGTAAAAACGGAGATAGAATGTCAAGACCGCAGAAAAACAGAATAATAAAAGAACCGCCCGTTTTCAGCCAGTTCAAACCTGTCGGCATCATGGGAAGAATGGTCGAAACAGTTGTTCTGTCGCTTGATGAATACGAAGCTTTCAGACTGTCAGATCATCTGGGTTTTAGCCAGGAAGAAGCTTCAAGCGAGATGGAGATCTCAAGACCTACTTTTACCAGACTTATCGAAACTGCAAGAAAGAAGGTTAGTGAAATGATAGTTAACGGAAAAATGCTCATCATTGAAGGAGGGAATATCCATTTCAGAAAAAATCTTATCAGATGCAGAAATTGCGGACATATGTTCAATATTAATATAGAAGATGACATCAGAAAATGCCCGTCGTGCGGTTCAGAGCAGCTTGTGAACCTTGCCGGAGGATTCGGGCACGGAAGATGTTGCAGAAACGGACAAAGGAGGTAAACATGCCCAGAGGTGACAGAAAAGGTCCGGACGGAGCAGGACCAGCGACCGGAAGAGGTCTTGGCTACTGCGCAGGATATGGTGAACCCGGTTTCACTGCAGGCGGCCGCAGGCGCGGATTAGGCAGAGGAACGGGCGGCCGGGGATACGGACGCGGGTACGGAAGGGGCTTTGCCCCGGTTTATTCTGATGTATCAGAGAAAACTCTTATCGAAAATGAAATAAGAGTTCTGAAAGATCAGATGGCCGCGCTCGAGAAAAGGCTTTCTGAAACGAAAGACCAATAGAAGGAAGGGGCGTACTTAGTACTGTGCGCCCCATCCTTTTCGTTTAACTGTTCAATTAAATAATTAATAAGAGGTGGAAATTGAGAAAACTATTTGCGATACCGACAGAGAACGGTAAACTTTGCGAGCACTTCGGACACTGCGAGAAATTCGCGATAATTGAAGTTGAAGGTAATTCGATAACAAGAAATGAGTTTGTTGATCCTCCGGAACATGTTCCCGGACTTTATCCTAAATTTCTTGCGGATATGGGTGTAAGCACTGTGATCGCCGGGGGAATGGGTCAGAAAGCAATGAATTTGTTTGCGGAAAATAATATAGAGGTCTTTACAGGTATCGACTATCTGGAACCGGTGCAGCTTGTATCATCTTATCTGAAAAAAGAACTTACTTCCACGGGAAGCCCGTGTAATCATGATCACGACCACAACTGCTAAATTTGAGGCTTTCCGATGAAGATCGCAATAGCAAGCGGGAAAGGTGGAACAGGAAAAACGTTCGTCGCCACGAACCTTGCGTCTTACATATCAGAACATGAAAGCACTTCACTGACAGATCTTGATGTTGAGGAACCGAATTCTGCTCTCTTTATCAAAGGCGACAGGATATTCTCGGAAGAAAAATTCAAGGTTATACCCGAATGGGACCGTTCGGACTGCACTCTGTGCGGCAAATGCCAGGACGTATGCAATTTCCATGCTGTACTCAAGGTTAAGAACGGAATTATGGTCTTTCCGGAACTTTGTCATTCCTGCTACGCCTGTTCTGAACTATGCCCTTACTCATCACTTCCGATGAAGCCTGTTAGAATAGGAACACTGAACCATTACAGAAAAGGGAAATTAGATTTTATCGAAGCTAAACTCGACATTGGTGAGGAACAGGCGGTCCCTCTTATATCTCAGGCTGGTGATTATGTTAACTACCACCTCAAAAATAACATCAGCGTTTGCGATTGTCCTCCGGGAACTGCCTGTCCCGCCATTGAATCGGTAAAAGATGCCGATCTTGTCCTCCTTGTGGCGGAGCCCACTGCCTACGGCTTCCACGATTTTACTCTTATGGTGAAAGCTATGACCGGGCTTAAGAAAAAGATCGCGGTCATTATAAATAAATCCGGGATCGGGAACGACGATACTCTCATCTTCTGCGAAAAAAACAGCATCCCCGTTATAGCCAAAATACCTCATTACAGAAAACTGGCGGTATGCTACTCAAAAGGAGAGCTCGTTTACGACAGATTCGGCTTTATGAACTCTGAAATGGAAAAAATATACAGTTATATAAAAGAGTCTGCAGAATGAAAGAGATAGTAGTCATATCAGGAAAAGGCGGCACGGGAAAAACTTCGGTCACTGTGTCTCTTGCTTTTGTAAGCTCTGAAAAAACAGTTCTTGCTGACTGCGATGTTGATGCATCCGACCTTCCACTTATACTTAAACCTGAAACAGTTTCGCAGGAAGATTTTTATTCTTCTGAGCTTGCCGTCATAGACTACGGAAAATGTACTGACTGCGGAAAATGCTTCGGAATATGCAAATTTAACGCGATAGAAAAGAAAGATGGAAAATATTATATAAATTCTTTAAACTGCGAGGGTTGCGGTTACTGTTCTCATGTGTGCCCTTCCGAAGCAATATCAATGGTAAAGCAGAAAGACGGAGTGCTCAGAGTGTCAGATACGAGGCTGGGCAAGAGATTGTTTCATGCCGAACTCGGACCGGGAGCGGAAAATTCCGGAAAGCTCGTTGCTAAAGTAAAGAATACAGCAAAGAAATATGCCCGGGAGAACGGTTCCGATTATGTTCTTGTTGACGGATCGCCGGGTATAGGATGCCCTGTCATATCTTCGCTGTCTGGAGCGGATCTTGTAATTCTGGTAACCGAAACTACCCTGTCCGGTTTTCACGACCTTAAAAGAGTAGTTGAGCTTGTTAAGAAGTTCAGGATAAGGATGGGATGCGTTATAAATAAAGCGGATATTAATTCTGAAGTATGCGCAGATATAAAAGAATTTATCGGCTCGGAAGGTATTGAATTGATGTCGGAGATAAATTATACGGAAGATTTTCCCGGAGCCATTTCATCGGGATTGTCGCCGGCGGAATACAGCCCGGAGCTAAAAAGGGAATTTGAATCTGTTTGGAATAAAACAATGAAATTGACGGGAGATAAGTAATGAAAATCGCATTTACAACAAAAGGAAAAGGATGGGACTCAGAAATTGATCCCAGATTCGGAAGAACTGAGTTTATATTCATATTCGATGAGGATAACGGTGAGACAGAATCAATAGACAACTCGGGAGTTTCTGAGCACGCTCACGGAGCAGGACCTATGACAGCTCAGATCATAACTGAAAAAAATGTACAAGTGCTTATTACAGGTAACGGACCGGGCGGTAATGCTGAAAGAGTAATATCGTCAGCGGGCATTAAAACTTTTGCGGGAGCCGGCGGTATGACGGCTAAGCAGGCTTACGATGCTTATAAAAAAAATAAACTGAAACAGATATAACAGTAAAAAACGGAGGACAAAATGAAAACTGATGTACTGGTAATTGGAAGCTCAGCTGCGGGTCTGGTAGTGCCGACAGTTGGAAAAAGAGTAAACCCCGACAAGAAGTTTACGGTTGTGACAAGACAACCTAAAACTATGATCCCGTGCGGAATACCGTATATCTTCGGCAGCCTGTCCGGATCGGACAACAACATACTTCCTGCAGAAAAAATGTATGAGCAGACCGGAGTTGAAATCATTCATGACGAAATTGTCAGCATTAGCAGAGAGGATAAAACCGTAGAGCTTGCGAACGGCGAAAAGATCGAATTCGAAAAACTTGTGTTCGGCACGGGTTCACTTCCGTACAAACCAAAATGGCTTAACTGGGAAGGCAAAGACAATGTGTTTTTCGTTCCGAAAGACAAAGTTTATCTGGATGACATGAAAGAAAAACTTTCAGGCTGTAAAAAGATCGTAACTATTGGTGCAGGATTTATCGGCGTGGAAATGTCTGACGAATTGAACAAAGCGGGAAAGAAAGTTACGCTTATCGAAAAACTGCCAAATATTTTGGGGTTAGCTTTCGATAAAGATATTTCAGAGAGAATAGAAGTTATCCTGAAAGAAAGAGGTGTAGAAATACTTACGAATGCCGAAGTTAAAGAAATCACCGGCGAATCAAAAGTTGAAGGAGTTAAACTTGGAGACGGTACTGAAATAAAGGCTGACGCTGTAATAATATCAATGGGTTATAAGCCTAACACCGAACTTGCTCAGAAAGCCGGGATACTTGTTAATGAAATGGGATTTATCCGAGTTGACGAATACATGAGAACCTGCGATAAAGATATTTTTGCGGTAGGTGACTGTGCGGAGAAAAGAGATTTCGTGACCGGAAAACAGGTGCCTGTAATGCTTGCGTCTACAGCCTGTGCCGAAGCCAGGATCGCCGGGATGAACCTTTTCAAGCTTTCAGCTATAAAAACTTTCAGCGGCACGATCTCGATATTTTCAACGGCAATTGGTGATAACGGATTCGGCGTTGCAGGCATGACCGAAGCTCAGGCAATAAGCGAAGGGTTCGATATTATTACAGGAGTAGCTGAAGGAATGGACAGACACCCGGGCGGACTATCAGGAATGCACAAGCAGTACGTAAAACTTGTTGTAGCTAAAGAGTCAGGTGTGATACTGGGCGGAGCAGTTCTCGGCGGATTGTCTGCAGGTGAATTAATAAATGTTATCGGAGTTGCGATCCAGAACAGAATGAACGTGAACTCTCTTTTCATAACTCAGATTGGGACACATCCCCTTCTTACAGCCTCACCTGCCGCTTATCCCTTGATTAAAGCAGTAGAAAATGCTATAATACAGCTGAATAAATAAACAGGTCCGTGTAAAATGAAGAAAAAAACTAGAATAGGCATAATTATCTGCGGCAGATATCACACCTGCGCGGGCGGAAAATGCTTCAGATCCCTGCGTGAAAGGGAAGGTGCTTTCGACATCTATTCGAAAGACGATGAAGTTGAAATTGTTGGTTTCACAACTTGCGGAGGATGCCCGGGTGGAAATATAGAATATGCTCCGGATGAGATGAAGAAGAACGGCGCTGAAGTTATCCACCTGGCAACAGGAATGGTAGTCGGATACCCCCCATGTCACAGACTAGACTATTTCAGAAAATTCATTCCGGAAAAATTCGGCCTTAAGGTTGTTGTAGGTACTCATCCTATACCTGAGAAATATTATCTGACGCACTCTAAACTGAAAACATGGGACTCAAAACTCTGGAAAGAGCTGATCGGACCGACCCTGCCGTCAAAGAAAATAAGACTAAAATACGACTAGAGTGGCTATGTACAAGCATATATTCGGACCTGTTCCGTCAAGAAGACTCGGGGTATCACTGGGGATCGACCTTGTCCCTCACAAGGTCTGTTCACTGAACTGCGTTTACTGCGAATGCGGCAAAACGACTGATCTTACAGTCGAAAGAATAGAATATGTTCCTTACGGGGAAGTAATTTCTGAGCTTGACCGTTTCATGTCGGAAAACCCGAAACCCGATTACATCACATTTTCAGGATCAGGCGAACCGACTCTTAATTCCCGTATAGGAGATATCGTCAGCTACATAAAAAATAAATATCCTGATGTATCTCTGGCACTTCTGACAAACGGAACTCTGTTATCTGATCCGGAAGTAAGAAAAGAGATAATCGCCTGCGACCTTGTTCTGCCCTCTTTTGACGCGGCTACGGAAACCGCTTTTGATAAAATTAACAGACCTTCGGAGCTGATCGGTCTTGAACAATATCTGAACGGCATCATCGAGTTCCGAAAGGAGTTTAAAGGAAAGATCTGGCTCGAAGTGTTCATTCTTCCGGGTTATAACGACAGCCCTGAAGACCTCTCAGCGATGAAAGAAGCGATACTTAGAATAAGACCTGACTCGGTTCAGCTGAATACTCTGGACAGACCGGGAACTGTTGAAGGACTGAAGGCCGAACCCGGTGAAATGCTGAAAAAGATAGCTGAAGACTGGGGCCTTAACAATGTGGAGATCATAGCAAGACCTTCAGCAAGAAAAGATGAAAGGTCGTTCAATAAAGATACCGAATCGGCGATCCTGCAAACTATCTCCAGAAGGCCATGTACAATCGAAGATCTCATGAGCATACTCGGACTCCACGAAAATGAGATCAATAAATACCTTTCGGTACTTGAAGGAGACGGCAGGATCATCACTGAAAGGCTCGAAAGAGGCGTGTTCTATAAAGTCCGTCTGTTTTGAACTATATATTTGCGGAATTGATGTAATTATATTAAATTATCCGTAAATAAATTATGGAGATGATTATGATTAAGAAGATACTTTTCATTCTGACCGCTCTAACCGCCCTGTCGATGTCCGCACAGGTCCTCGATAAACACTACCTTCAGGGCGACGACTATTTTATTTCCGACACCGACCTTGAAGGGCACAGCTGGATAACTGTAAAAGTGGCTAAAATGATGGAAGCCCCTACCGCGAACACGAACGGGGAGGCGAAATTTCTGATAGTAAAAGACGGAAAAGAAGTCTGGACAAAATATTTCTGGCAGACAAGAATAGCCCGTCCTGATGAGATCAAGCTCGGAACGGTAGTAATAATGTATGATTATTCTACAGGAGGGATTTACGTACCTCCCAAGAAAAGAGAGGATGCCAGAGTGCACAACTGGTTCATGGCTAAAGTAACTGACGTATCTACCGCGTATAAGGGATATGTTCTCGTATCAGGAGGATATAATGTCGGTATTGAAAGTATAAGAGTTATCGGATCCCAGGAGATCAAGACAACAGAAGTAGCTCGCGAAGTACCAGTGACTCCGGTTGTAGCACCTGAGCCGGTCAAACAGACCATCCAGCCTGAAGACAGCTACGTAGCGCCTTCATCAAAAGGCGGATTGAGGATCGTTAAAGCTACTTACGGCGGTTATATGCCTGAAAATACTGTGGATGTAACCGACTACCTTAATACTCTTATCAGAGACGGTAAACTGACCGTCAAAGCGAACGACCAGTTCCTTAAAGTCCGCACAAGCTCAAGCGAGGAAAGAACTCTTAAAATACAATATCAGACAGTTGACGGTATTTTCGAAACTGCAGTGATCCAGGGAATGCAGGCAAATATTCCGAATGCCTCGCATCGAAAAGTTAAACCGTAATTTAAAAGGCCGGAAATTTCCGGCCTTTATTTTTTTAATCAAGAGAATGTACGAGCAAGCCCGATCTGAGCTTCGGTTCGAACCATGTTGATTTTGGCGGCATGACTTTTCCCGCGTCGGCTATATTCATAAGTTCCTTTATCGAGGTCGGGAACATCGCGAAAGCTACCTTGAATTTTCCGCCGTCGACCAGCCTTTCAAGTTCTTTCAGCCCTCTGATTCCGCCTATGAAGTCGATGTCGTCCGATGTTCTCGGATCATCTATTCCAAAGAAAGGCTCAAGAATTTTATCCTGAAGCACAGATATATCCAGCGATTTGACAGGGTCGTTCTCTTCTCTTAATTCAGGCTTTATCGTCAGTTTATACCATTTGTTAGAATAATACATCCCTATCTCGCCTTTCGCCTGAGGTTTGTACATCTTATCACCTTTTTCGTCTACAAGGAAAATCTTATCAAGTTCTTTGAAGAGCTCATCCTCCGAATGACCGTTGAGATCTTTGAGAACTCTGTTATAGTCGAAAATTCTGAGCTGATTGTCCGGGAAAAGAACTGACAGAAAGAAATTGTATTCCTCTTTTCCTGTATGGTTCGGATTCTTTGCCTGTCTTCTTCTCGCTACCATCGCTCCGGATGCCGCTCTGTGGTGACCGTCGGCTACGTAAAGGTACTTCGTGTTCCCAATTTCGTTCACTATCGCGTCGCTTTTAGCTTCATCGGTAATTATCCATACAGTGTGCCCTATGCCGTCGGTCGCCGTGAAATCGTAAACAGGTTTTTCTTTTACGATCCCGGAAACTATTTCATTGATCTTTCCGTTAGCTTTGTAAGTCAGAAATATAGGGCCTGCATTAATGTTCGTTACATCAACATGTTTTATCCTGTCCTCTTCCTTCGCTTTTCTGGTGTGTTCGTGCTTCTTAATTATATCGTTATAATAATTTTCAGCGCTGCAGCAACCGACAATACCGTACTGCTCTCTTCCGTCCATAGTCTGACGGTAGATGTAAAGATGTTCTTTTTCGTCCTGAATGAACCAGCCTTTATCTACAAACATTTTGAAGTTTTCTCTGGCTTTCTGATAAACCTCTTCAGAGTAGAGGTTCGTCCCTTCGGGAAGGTCGATCTCAGGCTTGTTGATATGCAAAAATGAGCATTCGTTCCCTTTTGCTAATTCCTTAGCTTCTTCGCTGTTGATCACGTCATATGGGAAACTGGCGATCTTCGCCTCAAGTCCCTCTTTAGGCCTTATAGCCCTGAATTTCTTCAATGTTGCCATAGTTCTGCTCCGTTATTTTAATTTTTTTATTTCAAAGTAAACCGAATATATTTTTTATTCATTCGGCAGTCAAGAAATATTTTTTGGCAGAATTTCGGTCTATTCTCTCTGCTTTATCGTCATTTTACTTTGAATCGGCACGAAACTTTGCTATATTTACACAGTTGAGTTAAATCGTCTATAAATAATTTCAGGCAGAAAGTTATGGCAAGCAGAAAAAAAAAATGGTTTTGGATAATTTTAGTGTTAATTATTCTGTCGGTTGCTTTACCGATGATCTTAAAAAAAGATAAACTGACCGTAGTTGAATCGGATAAGACGGTTAGAAGAACTATAGTGAAAACGATCTCCGCGTCAGGAGTGATCGAACCTGTAAAGAATGTGAACATATCTTCCGAGATCTCGGCGAACCTGGACTCCCTCCTTGTATCAGAAGGTCAGACAGTAAAAAAAGGTCAGCTCCTCGCCCGGCTGGACAGAAAAAACATCTTAGCCGAAGTAGAACAGCAGAAAGCTGCTCTTTCGCAGCAGAAATACAGCTCTAACAACGCTTTGCTCAATCTAAAAAAAATAGAACTTGAATTTAATAATCAGAAGAAACTTAAAGAGAAAAATTTTATATCAGATAACGATTTTGAGAACATCAGAATAAGCTACGAGATCGCAAAGACAAGTTATGAATCATCTCTTGAGAACATCAAACTTCAGACAGCGTATCTGGATCAGGCTGAGGATAGACTCAGAAAAACAGACATATACGCACCACTTGACGGTATCGTGACTAAACTTTATAAGGAACAGGGAGAGATCGTTCTGGGAAGTCAGTTCAACACCGATGTCATTCTCAGCATATCTGACATGAACGATTTCAAGGTCAATGTTGATGTAGACGAAAATGACGTGGCTTTTATAAGTTCCGCGGATTCGGTGAAGATCACTATAGACGCTTTTGGCGATACAGTATTCAAAGGGATCGTTACTGAGATCGGCAATACTCCGCTTAATGCAGGGAGTACTGAGTCGTCCGTTGAATACTCGGTAACAGTAGAAATGGTCACAAAGGACAAAAGGATCAAACCGGGGATGACCACTTATGCCGAGATCGTAACAGATGTCATTCCTGAAGTGCTTTCGGTCCCGATCCAGGCTCTTGCAAGACGCAGAAACGATGACATCAGTGAAGAAAGCAATGATAAACCTGAAAATACAGGCATTGTATGGAACAGCAAAAATGATTACAGTGATGTACTGTTCCGCCTGAAGAAGCAAAACGGATCAGATAAAAACAGTATTTATGAAGTCGAAATGGTAAAAGTAAAGACCGGTATCGCCAACGAAAGGTTTATTGAGATCACGGACGGAATATCCGAGGATGATCTTATAGTCTCAGGTGATTATAAAACGATCAGCAAAGTTCTAAAGGATAAAATGATGGTCAGTGTCAAAAATCCCGGAAAGGAATAAAAATTATGTCCGACAATCTGATCAGAATTGAGAATATCACAAAAATATACAAGCCCGGAGAAGAGGTTGTCAAAGCCCTCAACGGAGTATCGCTTACAGTAGAAAAAGGTGATTACATTGCTATAATGGGAGCTTCAGGATCAGGCAAATCCACTCTAATGAACATCATCGGATGTCTCGATGTGCCTACGGACGGAAGCTATTTTCTTAACGGAGTAGACGTTGCTCATCTTTCTGACAATGAACTTGCTCATATCAGGAATAAAGAGATAGGGTTCGTTTTCCAGACTTTTAACCTTTTATCCAGATCCGATGCCCTGAGCAATGTGGAACTTCCGCTGATCTATTCTAAAACAGGATCTGCTGAAAGACTTGAACGGGCGGAATCGGCACTGAAAAAGGTCGGACTGGCGGACAGGATGCATCACAAGCCGAACGAACTTTCCGGCGGACAGAAACAGAGGGTCGCGATCGCCAGAGCACTCGTCAATTCTCCTTCCATCATACTTGCAGACGAACCTACGGGAAATCTCGACTCGAAAACAAGTTACGAAATAATGGATGTGTTCGAAGGACTGTATAATGAAGGCAATACGATAATTATAGTTACGCACGAACAGGATATCGCCGAATACGCAAAGAGGATCATCCGGCTTAAAGACGGGGTGATCGAATACGACAGCCTGAAGGAAGTTTAAATTGAGACATATTTATGAAGCAATACTGATCTCTTTGAATTCGCTTAGAGAGAACAAGCTCAGAACTTTTTTGACACTTCTGGGAATAATGATCGGTGTTACGACTATCATATTTATTCATTCAGTGCTTAAAGGTACCGAAAAATACATCGTAGGTCAGCTGTCTTCTCTGGGATCTAATACTCTTTATGTTTCAAAGTTCTCATGGACGGGAAACAACTGGAGAACCGAAAGAAAAAGGAAACCTCTCACGGTCGAGCAGGCTGAATTCTTAAAAATAAATTCGCAGCTATCCGAGTATGTGACTCCCGTACTGGGATCATGGAGCAACGCAGAATACAAAAAGAACGAAGTAAAATACATTTCGGTAAAAGGCAGTACTGAAGATTTCGAATACACCTCGGATTCATCTCCCGAAAAGGGACGGTTCTTCAATGCCGGCGAAGTCGAAAGAAATTCCAATGTTATTATACTTGGAAGCGAAGTAAGCGACGCCCTTTTTGAAAACGAAGACCCGATCGGGAAGCTGATCAAGGTTCAGGGCAAAAAATTCACCGTGATCGGAGTTCTTGGCAAAAAAGGAGAAATGTTCGGGAACAGCATGGATAAAGAAATGATCGTTCCTATAGGCTGTGTGAAAAAATATTTCTGGTGGAGCAAAAAGCACGGAATCGATATCATGGTCAAGGCAAAAGACGCGACCAGAACTAAAGAAACTATTGCGGAACTTACTACGCTGCTCAGACTTTCAAGAGGCCTCAAATCCGACGATGAGAACGATTTTTCAATTAATGAAATAAACCAGATCCTGGATTTTTTGAATAAAGTTACAGCGTCGATGCAGCTGCTCATCCTGGCTATAGGATCGCTTTCACTGCTCGTGGGCGGTATAGGAATAATGAACATCATGCTCGTATCTGTAACGCAGAGAACAAGGGAGATAGGCACCAGAAAAGCTATCGGAGCAACATCACGCCTGATAATGTTCCAGTTCACCGCTGAAGCCGTCATTCTGTGCCTGTTCGGGGGATTGTTCGGGATATCGGCAGGATTCATTATCGCTAAAGTGATCAGCAGCTTCACACCCATGCCTTCCGCCGTCTCGCTGTCATCCGTCCTGATAGGCGTTATATATTCCGGAATGGTCGGGATCATTTTCGGGTTCTATCCGGCCAGAAAGGCTGCTAAACTGAATCCTATCGACGCTCTGAGGTATGAATGATCAAGGACATTATTGCCATAGCTTTTTATTCATTGAAAACAAACAAGCTCCGCTCTTTTCTGACTATGCTGGGTATAATAATAGGCATAATGGTCATAGTTCTTATGCAGGCAGCTATCGAAGGATTCAGACAGGAAGTTCAGCAGCAGATCAATTCTATGGGAGCGTCAAGTTTTATAATAACGAAAACACCTGCTTTTGAGCACGGAGACTGGGAGAAATACATCGGCAGGCCTAATATTACGGCTGACCTTATACCTTCGATCCTGAAGAACTGTCCGAGTGTATCAGGAGTAATACCTATCCTTGACAACTGGAACGAGGAAGTGAGATTCAAAAACAAGAAAACAGAGAAAAATGTCAGGGTGACAGGTGCAGGTAGAGGCTGGATAAATGTTACAGGATTTGAAATATCCGAGGGCCGTTATTTTTCTGATTACGATTACGAATACAACCAGAATTTCATTGTGATAGGAAAAAGCGTCAGAGAAAAACTCTTTGAAACTACTAACGCTATTGACCAGTATGTTTTCGTTGAGAACGAAAGGTTCAAAGTTATCGGAGAATTCAAAGCTAAAGGCATGAAATTCAATGAAGATCAGGACAATTTCGTCTGTATCACTGATTATCACTATAACAGGTTATACGGAAAAGCAAGAGACATAGCTCTTCTTATTTCGGCAAAAACCCATGAACTTGTACCGAAAGCTATGGATGAGACTATTATTGCTTTGAGAAGAGAAAGGAATCTGAAAGCTGACGATGAAAACAACTTCGAAATAATAACTAAGGACGAGATCAACGACAAGATGAACGGAATAATCGGAATGATCTATCTTGTAGCGCTTTCTATCGGAGGTATGTCGCTTCTAGTGGGCAGTATAGGCATAATGAACATGATGCTGGTATCGATCAGCGAGAGGATCAACGAGATAGGCATAAGACGGTCGCTCGGTGCTACAAAGAAGAATATCAATTTTCAATTCCTTTCAGAATCTGTCATTCTGTGCTTTACCGGAGGAGGAACTGGAATTCTACTGGGCGTATTATTTTCAAAATTGATATCACATTTTACGAATTACGCAACATCAGCTCCGGTATGGACGATAACGGTAGCTTTTATTGTATCGATACTCATAGGTATACTTGCAGGAATATATCCCGCATTAAAAGCCGGAAACCTCAATCCCATAGATGCATTAAGACAGGAATAAATTACATTTCCGAATCTATCACGCAGTTGGAGTTTATCCCGCCCCTGACATTATAGTCTGTTTCGATCCTTAAATATTTGGGTTTTAAAACTTTCTTCAGGTCCTTGTAGATCCTGTTCGTAAGAGCTTCCTGATATATCCCGACATTCCTGAATGAAATGATATAATACTTCAATGATTTTAACTCTATTATCTTTTTGTCGGGAATATAATTTATCATCAGAATACCGTAATCAGGCAGTCCCGAGAAAGGACATACCGCTGACAGCTCGTCTGTATCGTAAGTGATGTTCTGTGTTTCGCCCTTGTAATCTATAGTTTCAAGAAAGTCCGTGCGGATCGCTTTCTCCGATTCGAATTTAAAAATCTTTCCTTCAGCTTTAGGCATGATCTCTCCCCTATCTCTTTCTTAAAACTTTACCTTCTGCCATGACCATCTTCGGGTACGCGGCGAGGTTCAAGGGCTCTTTATCCCAAACTATCAGACTGGCGGTCTTCCCTTTTTCGACGGTACCGAGAGCATCGTCTATTCCGAGCAGTTTGGCGTTCCTGTAGGTTATCAGAGATATCGCCTCCTCGTCCTTCATACCGTAGATCAGGAAGAATTTCAGGCTGTCGCGAAGGTGAGGAGTCCAGACAACAGGATGATCTGTCATCAGCCCGAATTCCGCTTTTGACTTCATCAGAAGTTCAGCGTTCTGGTAATAAGCGTGAGCAAGCTCGACTTTCTCCCCTACTCCGCCCAGAGGTCCGAATATAACCGGGATCTTAGCTTTGGCAAGTTCGTCGTAGATCTCTTTGTGGAAGACATCGCATGTGTGGTCGGCGGTGGCTTTCAGCTTATATTTCTTTACCATTTCGATCAGGTACAGAACATCGTCTTCCTTGTGGACATGTATCTTGGCCGTCTTCATTCCCGAAAGCAGTTCGAGAATGATATTCTCTTCAGGTTCGAAAGAAAGCTCGTAGCATCTCTGTATGTTTTTCTTCTCGAGAGCTATCTCTTTGGCGGAAAGCTTGTCTTTGCCTTTCGATTTCTTTTCAAGTTCCGCGAGTTTCTTATATCTTTCGAGCTCGGACTTTTCTTTCTTTATAAGAAGTTTGTCGAATTTTTCCTCAAGCATGGAATAAACGCCCATTCTGGTATTCGGCCTCTTCCCTCTCCAGCTTCCGGTCGATCTCGGGTTGAAACCTAGCGCCATCTTGTAGCCGTAATCCTTCAAAAGAGCGTCCTTTCTGTTCTCCGCCCAGTGCTTTATGATCATCGCCCTTCCGCCTATCAGGTTCCCGCTTCCAGGTACTACACATGAATAAAGAACGCCGAAATCCACCGCGTCCTTAAAAGCCCTGTCATCGAAATATATACTGTTCAGAGGATCGTTTAAAGGCATGAACTGATCGGAGATATCGTTGCCTTCGCTTTCGTCCGCGGGTTCGCCGTCCCTGAACATCCCGATATGTGAATGAGCGTCGATGAAGGCAGGTGTAACATAACCTACAAAATCCGCTTTCAAAGCTTTTTTTGACACTTCAATTATCTTCCCGTCCTCTACTATAACGGTCTGCTCAGTCTTTTTCGCTTTTCCGTCGTAAAGCACTTTCGCTCTTATTACGATCTGTTTTCCCATAACTTCCTCCGTTTATAATAAATTTTTCAGTTCGTCGATCTCTTTTTCAGTATAAAGCCTGCCTTCCCCGATACCCGGACACATAGCCGTCTCTTTATCCCACTTTTCCTTCCTGTATACCAGCGATTTCCAGAAAGGGAACGTTCTGCACTGCGTTGGTCTTGCTTCGTATATTTTGCAGTTCTTTTCAATATGATCCCAGAAAATACATGCTCCGCTGCCTGCATCTCTGAAAACAGTATATCCGTCTACTGTCGAAAGATATGTTCTCTGAAGCTCTTCAAGATTAAACCCGGACTTTTCGACCAGCCTTTCAAGGTCAGCGGGAAATATAAAAACATAACCCTGAACGTTACAGCAGTTACCGCACTGTTTGCATTCGAACCGTATTCCGTTTTTGTAGAAATTCACTGCTTCTCCGGATTTAACCCGTTAAAAATAACAAAAACTTATTCTTTTAACAATGTTTTTTTAAGTTTGACTAAAACTGAACTTTTATTTAATTTTGAGCTTTAAGTGATTAAAATCAATTGAGGCTGAAAATGAGAAAAATACTTATCACAGGCGGTGCAGGTTACATTGCATCACATACTAATATCGAACTGCTTGAGAAAAATCATGAACTTATTCTTGTGGATAATTTCTGCAATTCTGTTTACGAGAGTGTTAAGCGGGTTGAAGAGATCAGCGGTAAAAAAGTAAAGTTTTACGAAGCAGATCTTAAAAACTATGATGAACTTGAGAAAGTATTCGAGGCGGAAAAAGACATTTTCGCTGTCATTCATTTCGCCGCGCTGAAGGCTGTAGGTGAATCGGTCGAGAAACCGCTGATGTATTACGAGAACAACATTTCGGGGTCGCTCAATTTATATAAATGCATGATGAAGTACGGTGTTAAAAATTTCGTTTTCAGCTCATCTGCTACAGTTTATGGTGATCCTGAAGAAGTCCCGGTGAAAGAAACAGCGCGGATCGGCGCAACTAATCCCTACGGGCACACTAAAGCCATGATGGAACAAATACTGCTTGACG
The DNA here is from genome assembly GCA_036721445.1 of Candidatus Delongbacteria bacterium. Taxonomy (GTDB): domain Bacteria; phylum UBA4055; class UBA4055; order UBA4055; family UBA4055; genus UBA4055. The sequence goes on along the minus strand of DAIMKZ010000018.1, from coordinate 7,891 downwards.
CCGCGAAAGCTCTCGACTGGAACGTGGTGATCCTCAGATATTTCAATCCTGTCGGCGCGCACAGTTCAGGACGCATCGGCGAGGACCCGGAGTACCCTAACAATCTTCTCCCCTTCGTCAGTCAGGTGGCGGCCGGTATCAGAGAAAAAGTGATCGTCTTCGGCAACGACTGGCCAACACCAGACGGGACAGGAGTCCGCGACTATATCCACGTCGTTGATCTTGCAAAGGCTCACGTCAGCGCTCTTGAAAAGCTTGAAAAGGATAAAGGTACTTTTATATACAATATCGGAACCGGGCGCGGCTACTCTGTGCTTGAAATGATAGAGGCTTTCAGTAAAGCCTGCGGACATCCCGTACCTTACAAGATCGGTCCCAGGAGGTCAGGCGACGTAGCAACTGTTTTAGCCGATCCGTCGAAAGCGGAAAACGAACTCGGTTATAAAGCGGAACTTGGACTTGAAGATATGGTCAGTTCAGCATGGAAATGGCAGAGCATGAACCCTAAAGGCTATAATAATTAAAATATATCAAGGAGTAAAGAAATGGGAGAGAAGAAATATTCAGTAAACCCGGCGGGAGAGCAATTCCCAATACCGGCAAAAGAAGATTACGGAAAAGAATTAAAAAGACTTGAAAAGCTGACAAAAAAAGCCCGCAGTGACGGTAAAGAGATCGTTGTCGTAATGGGCGTCGGTTTCGTTGGCGCTGTAATGGCCGCGATAGTGGCTGACACGAAAGACAATAAAGGTAAATACACTAAATTCGTGATCGGATGCCAGAGACCGAGCCCGAGGAGCTACTGGAAGATCCCGATGCTCAACAGAGGAGAATCGCCGGTCAAGGCGGAGGATCCCGAAGTAGACGAACTTATAGACAGATGTGTGAGAAAGGAAAAAACTCTCGTAGCGACCTATAACAGCGACTGCTTAAGCCTTGCGGACTGTGTAGTAGTTGATGTTCAGTGTGATTTCTCCAAGAACGATCTCGGGAATATGAAGACCGGCGAGGCCGACATGGCTGCGCTGGAGGCCACGATGAAAACTATCGGTCAGAAGATCGGTCCTGAATGCCTTGTGCTGATCGAAACGACAGTCGCTCCGGGTACAACAGAATTCGTTGCATGGCCGATACTCAAGAAAGAATTCGCGAAAAGGAAGATGAGGCAGACTCCTCTTCTTGCCCACAGCTTTGAAAGAGTGATGCCCGGAAGAGAGTATGTTGCCAGTATAAGGGACTTCTGGAGGGTATGCTCGGGATGCGACGCAAAAGCCAGAAAAAGAGTGGAGAAATTTCTTCACGAAGTGCTTAATACCAAGAAATTCCCCCTTACCGTTATGGACAGGCCTATCGAGTCGGAAACTACGAAGATAATGGAGAACTCATACAGAGCCACGATCCTTGCGTACATGAACGAATGGAGCGTTTTTTCTGAAAGGAACGGCGTCGATATAATCAAGGTCATAAAAGCAATAAAAATGAGACCTACCCACAGCAACATGATCTTTCCAGGACCGGGTATCGGCGGATACTGCCTGCCCAAGGACGGAGGTCTCGGATACTGGGCATATAAGCACATACTCGGTTTCGAAGACGGTGACTCGCTTTTCAAGATCACTCCTACAGCTATAGATATAAATGACACAAGAGCGCTTCATGTGACCGAGCTTACCAGAGACGCTCTAAAAGATATGGGAAGATACATAGCAGGATCTGAAATACTGTTATGCGGCGCCAGCTACAGGCAGGATGTGGGCGACACCAGATACAGCGGATCTGAACTTGTTATTAGAAAACTGACCGAGATGGGCGCCGAGCTCAGAGTGCACGACCCGTACGTAGACCACTGGTACGAATTCGAATCGCAGGACACTTATCCTACTCCCGGACATTCCTGGGCAAGGTTCTTCAGGAATCAGGATGAACTTACGAAACTCAAAGTAGGAAAAGATCTTCAGAAAGAGCTTAACGGCGTTGAAGCCCTCATTCTGGCCGTACCTCACAGCCAGTATCTTAAACTCGATCCTGCTCAGATCGTTAAATGGGCAGGCGGTCCTTTAGCAGTTATAGACTGCTTCGGTATACTTTCAGATGATATTATCCGTAAGTATCTAAAACTCGGATGTGAGGTCAAAGCCCTCGGCAGAGGACATATTCAGAGACTTAAAGAGGAACTGAAAAAGTAGCTCTTATATTTATAATGAATTTCTAATTTATAAGTATTGTAAAGAACACTTATTTTTGTTATATTTATTATTCCGGTGTTTGTTGTGAAATAAGCAGTTGCTACCGTGATAAATGAAATCATTTTAGGAAAAGAGACAATGAAAACAGGTATACATATAACTCATGAAGCTGTTCAGAAGATTGGCGGCATCGGCTCGGTAATAGCGGGACTTCTTACTTCAGACTCATATAAAGTTTATTTCGACAGGTCGATACTTTACGGACCTCTTTTCAATACCGACGGCCCCGCGTCTTCAAGACTGGGCAGGGACGGAGTCGTACTTTACTCCGGAATAGATAATTACGACACTGAAAAATACGCTTACATCTTCTCTCCAATTGAAAAAAAATATAATATCTCGATCGTTTACGGCAGAAGAATGATAGTGAACGAATCAAACCCCGGGCATTACATTAACACTGACACGATCCTGGTCCATATAAACAATATAAAATCAGAAGCTGTTGACAAATTAAAATTCCTGCTCTGGGAAACCTTCGGCATTCAGTCCGACAGATACGATGACTGGGACTATGAGCAGTATGTCAGGATAGCTGTTCCCTATACTGAGATTATAGCTGCTCTTATTTCAAAAGAAGACCTTGTTTTCCATTTCTCGCACGAATATATGGGGATGGCTTCAGTATTAAAAGTCGTGGCCGATAAAAGCAGAGGCGGCAGGAAATCATGCAGAACTATATTTTATGCTCATGAAGTGTCGACTGCCAGAAGCATTGTCGAGAACCTTCCCGGGCAGGACATAGCCTTTTACGGGGTACTTGGTCATAAAGATCTCGGCACAAGGTCGATGGAGGAAATTTTCGGCGACAGATCCGCATATTACAGGAACGAGCTTGTAAAAAGAACGGGGCATCTTGATCATATATTCGCCGTAAGCGACCTGACTGCAAAAGAGATCAAATTCTTAAATCCCGCTATAGAGGACAAAAAGATCAGCGTAGTTTATAACGGCATTTTTTTGAAAAAAATAAACTTTGAGGCAAAAAAGAATGCAAGAGAGACTTTAAAAAAGTACTGTAAGACTCTTTTAAACTACGATCCCGATCTAATATTCACACATGTAACGAGACTGGTTTCAAGCAAAGGGCTCTGGCGCGACATTATGCTGCTTGAAGAGCTTGACGAACTCATGGCAAAAAGATCGCAAACAGGATTTTATGTGCTGCTGTCTTCTCTCATCGGAAACGGCAGACCCGCTTCGGAAGCTTCTAGAATGGAGCGCGAATACGGCTGGCCCGTTCTGCACAAGGAAGGATGGCCGGACCTTGTGGGAATGGAATCTGAAATATACAATGATATAGCTACTTTTAACGCCAGATCCAAAGCGGTCAAAGCTGTCTTTGTGAATCAGTTCGGTTTCAGCAGACACAGCTGCGGGATCAGAGTACCTGAGAACGCCCAGTGGCTCGACCTCAGAATAGGCTCGGATGCGGAATTCGGCATGTCGATATATGAACCCTTCGGGATAGCGCAAATCGAGACCATTCAGTTCGGCGGTCTCGCGGTCATTTCCTCCTCATGCGGATGTTCAGGTCTGATCATGTCAAAATTCGAAAAAGCACCTGACTGTTTCCACATACTCGATTTCTCAAAAGACCAGGATACTCTGAAGATCGAAGAACTTCTGTCAATGGATAATACTGAAAGATCTGAAGCTGAAAGAAAAGTAATAAAAAAAGAAGCTGCTTCAGTTCTGAAAAAACTCGAGGTCGTGCATGACGAAAAGAAACTTGAGGACAAAATGAGAAGAGCGATGCACTGCTCTTTCGAGATCGACTGGGACCACATCGTCTCAAAGAACATATTGAAAGTTTTAAATAAATTTTAGGAGGTTATAAATGGATTTCAACTATTACTATAACGAAGTAATGCACCACGAATGGGTATTGAGCAACAGGAAGGGCGGCTATTCAATGGGGTGCGGGAATTTTGTCAATAAGAGAAAATACAACGGACTGCTCATAGCGGCAGACAAAGATCTGAAACGGACCCATATAGTTCAGGCTCAGGAGATAAAAGTAAAGTGGAGAAGCAAGGAAGTATATCTCGACTCCAACAATTATGCGGAATGTATATATCCCGACGGTTACGAACACATAGTAAAAACATGGTTCTTCCCCTACCCCGCTGTGGTATATTCTTCAGTTCCCAGGTCTGACGAATTCGTCGTGGTCAAGGAAATAAAGATGCACCCGACAAAAAACATTGTAAAGGTTTCTTTCACCAACTGCTCAAATACTGCTTTCGACCTTGAGATCAGACCAAAATTCTCCTTAAGGGACCACCACTCTGTCAATCCTCATGATATCTGGGACAGGATACCGACCGTATTTTTGAAAGAGGACGGAGGCAAAGCTTCTTTCAACAGGCTCGATACAGGTGTTACCGGACACATTGCCGCGCCTGATGCGCAGATAAAGGAGGATAAGCTCATCTTCCGCAATGTGTTCTATCCTGCGGACTCTCTGAGAGGCTACGATGCCGTCGAAAGCGTGATCTCGCCGTGCGTGATCAGTTTTACTCTGGAACAGGGAAGCACGGCATTCATACTTTATTCTGACGAGCCTGTAGCCGACTCTTTAAAAGCTTCTAAAGAGATCGATAAGAGATATTCAAAGAGCGTTTATCCCAAAGATCATCCTGAAACATGCAGGGATAAGTATTCTCTCTCCAGAATAAATTTCTCTGACGATAATCTGTATCCGCTCAAGAAATATCCTGAAATACTGTCGGAAATATTCGATAACTTTTTGACCAAGGACGATATTATCGCAGGATTTCCCTGGTTCTCATGCTGGGGCAGGGATACAATGATCAGCATGAAAGCCCTGCTTTACAGAGGCGACATTCCGCTTTATCTGAAGATCCTGGACAAGTACGGAAAAAAGCTTCAGAAGGGAATTCTTCCTAATGTGATAGGCGAAGGCGGAGAAGGCACAAATTACAATTCGGTCGACGCATCTCTGTGGCTGGCTGTGAGAATAGGGGATGTTTATCCCCTGATAACTGACGATAAAGTAAAGGAAAGACTCTTCGGCTATTTATGCGAGATCGTGGGTAATTACGCTTTCAACAAGATACTGCCGTTCTTTACGGACGACGACGGACTTATTGAGCTCAAAGCTGGAGACGACGCGCTCACATGGATGGACGCAAAAGTTTATAACAAACCTGTCACACCCAGATGGGGAAAACCTGTAGAGATCAATGCTTTATGGTACAATGCTCTGAAGATATTTGAATCAGCCGCGGAGGATAAAAAGTCGTTTAAGCTCAAATATATCAAATTCAGCATGAAAGACATAAAGAGTCTGATAGCGAAAATAAAAAGATCCGCATCAGGGTTCATAATCGACGGACATATTTCGGACAGGATAGAGAACGGATCTGCTATAGACGAATTCAGACCGAATGTTCTGATAGCATTGTCTCTTCCGCATAAACTGTGGGAGGTATCTGAAATGCAAAAGAGCTTCAAAATAGCAACTGAAGAGCTTCTGACCCCTTACGGAATAAGGACTCTGACACCCCGGAACAGCTCGTTCAAGAAGAAATTCATAGGTAATCACACCCAGCTCGATATGGCTTATCATCAGGGTACTGTATGGGCATGGCTGCTCGGGCCTTATGTGGAAACTTTTGTCGCCCTGAACAAAAAGAACATGAAAAAAGCTGAGCTCAGGAATAATATTGACCTTTTCATCGACAGACTTAAACAGGGCATTCTTAAAGGTCATATATCATCGGTTGCCGAAGTATGGGACGGCGACAACCCCCACTTCCCGAAAGGCTGTCCTGCCCAGGCGTGGAGCGTAGCAGCGCTTTTGACAGCTGAACATATATTTGACAAAGCCGGAGCGTTAAAATGAGAATACTGATGTTCACATGGGAATTTCCTCCCCTGATCTCCGGCGGGCTCGGTACTGCCTGCTACGGGATAGTGAAGGGTCTTCTCAAAAAAGGCGTCGAGGTGGATCTCGTTCTTCCTACAAGAGAAGAAGTGTATTTCCCGCTTCGAAAAGTCAGCGATGTGGATGACCTGCCCGTAAAATTCATTTCTCCTGCAAAAGAGATAGAATACACGAGTACGGTGTTCAAAGATTCGACAGAAAGATACAGCTACATCGGAATATCATCGGTGCCTGAATCGTATATAAGCGTAACTGAAGTCCAGACCTTCTATGAATACTTCAAAAATTTCACGCAAAAATTCGAATATAAGAGCAGGATACCCTTCAACGAAGTTCTTAACAATATCATGGGCAGCGAGAACATTTTCGAGAAGGTGAAGGAGTTCACTTTCAGGGCTCAAAGATATGCCCAGGCTCTTGAGTACGACCTGATACACGCTCATGACTGGCTGACCTATCCTGCCGGAATAATCGCAAAAACGGTATCAGGAAAGAAACTGGTCTGCCATATGCACGCCACGGAGTTCGACAGAGCCGGAGGAGCGGGCGACGAACGGATCCACAAGATCGAGTATTCCGGAATGACCGAGGCCGATTCTGTGATAGCCGTTTCAAAATACACCGCCGAAATGGTAATTTCGAGATACCAGATCGATACCGGCAAGATAAATGTAGTGCACAATGCCCATAATATTAACATTCAGGAATCCGAGGATAAAAAGAGAATATTCAAAGATCCCGTAGTGCTGTTCTTGGGCAGGATCACCCTTCAGAAGGGACCGGATTATTTTCTTGAGGCTGCCAGGATCATTCTGAGCAGATATCCTAAAGTAAGGTTCGTTATGGCCGGTGCGGGAGATATGGAGACAAAGATCGTCCATAAATCCGCAAAATACAGACTTAAGAACCGCTTTCTGTTCACGGGATTTCTAAACGCGGCGCATGTGGCTGAAATGTTCTTAAGCTCGGACATTTATGTTCTCAGCTCAGTCTCCGAACCTTTCGGGATAGCCCCCCTTGAAGCTATGTCATACGGACTTGCAACGATAATCTCCAAGCAGTCCGGAGTGGCTGAAGTCATAAATAACGCGATCAAGTTCGACTTCTGGGATGTCAAACTTCTTGCAGAGCAGATAATCAGGCTGATCGAAGACCCCGCGTACAGAAAAGACCTCGGCGAGAAAGGCAGGCATGAAGTCGAGCAGATAAAGTGGGACAGCGCCTGCGATGAGATCATAAAAGTATATAATAAAACGGCGGGAAGGTAATATATGATCAATCTAGTTTTTTATTTCCAGGTCCATCAGCCTTACAGGATCAGGAACTTTTCCGTTCTCGACATAGGCAAACACAGCGACTGTTTTGACGACAAACTGAACGCCGAGGTTATGAGAAAAGTGGCGAACAAGTGCTATCTGCCCACGAACAAACTTCTTTTACAGCTTATAGATAAATTCGAGGGTAAATTCAAAGTTTCGTTCTCGATCACCGGAACAGCTATCGAACAGTTCAGGAAATACGCGCCGGAAGTTCTCTATTCATTCAGAGATCTGGCTAAAACCAACTGTGTGGAATTTCTGGGCGAAACATACTATCACTCACTCTCTTTCCTATATGACAAAAATGAATTCCTCGAACAGGTAAGAATGCACAAGGCCGCGATACAGAAAGAGTTCGGCTTCTCCCCCATAACGTTCAGAAATACAGAGCTTATATATCAGGACAGCCTTTC
>DAIMKZ010000017.1:0-29843 GCA_036721445.1 Candidatus Delongbacteria bacterium | reverse complement strand
CTTTTCCGTTTTTTCGATATATTTCTGATAAATAAGCCTGTCGATAATAGTAGCATAAGTAGAAGGCCTTCCGATCTCCTGCTCTTCAAGCTCCTTTGTCAGTGAAGCCTCGTTAAACCTGGCCGGCGGTTTAGTGAAATGCTCCTCCGGCTCTACATCGCTAAGGGTGACCATCATGCCTACATCTATATTTCTCGGAAGTCTCGTATTTGAATCTTCGTCCTCTTTGTCAACGCCGAAATCGCTGTCCATGAATACCTGCTGATATCCTTTAAAAATGTTCTTTCTTCCTGAAATTCTGAATTTGAATTTTTCACAGCCGATATCTATCACTGTCTGTTCAAAAACCGCTTCTTTCATTTGCGTAGCTACGAACCTTGTCCAGATGAGCTGATAAAGTTTGAACTGTTCTTTTGACAGGTAAGGCTGAAGTTTCTTAGGTTCAAGATTGATATCCGCGGGTCTAATGGCTTCGTGCGCATCCTGTATGTTCTTCTTTGATTTATATTTTCTGGCGCTGGGAGTTACAAAATCCACACCGAATTTCTTACTTATATAATCTCTAACCTCGTCAACAGCTTCATTTGAGACTCTGGTCGAATCTGTTCTCATATAGGTTATCAGACCTACTACGCCCCTGGTGCCCAGTTCGATGCCTTCATAAAGGTTCTGAGCTATCTGCATAGTTTTCTTTGATGAAAAGCCCAGTCTGTTGACGCTGGCCTGGAGAAGAGTGGAAGTAATGAAGGGCGCCATGGGTGATTTCTTGACCTTAGTCTTATTGATGTTCATTACAGAATACTTGGACTTTCTTATTTCGGATATGATTTTATCAGCCTCAGACTTATTCGCGATCCTGAAATCTTTATCAAATATCTTAACAAGTTCGGCGGAGAATTGTTCTTTTGAAGTGGAAAAGTCGGCTTTCACAGTCCAGTATTCTTCAGGTATAAAATTATTGACTTCGTTATCCCTTTCACAAATTATTCTCAGAGCGACAGACTGCACCCTTCCCGCACTAAGTCCGTTGGAAATAGCTTTCCAGAGAAAAGGACTGATCTTGTAGCCTACGAGCCTGTCCATTATTCTTCTGGCCTGTTGCGCGTCGACAAGGTTCTTATCTATTGAACCTTCATTTTTCAAACCCGAGTCTATGCCTTTTTTAGTAATTTCGTTGAATGTAACTCTTACTATCCTGTTTGTCGAACTGCTGATCCTGTTACTGATGTGCCAGCCGATTGCCTCTCCTTCACGGTCAGGGTCTGTAGCGATCAGTATCTTTTCACTTTCTTTCGCGACGGTTTCGATCTTCTTCAGTATCTTGCTTGCCTGTCCGGCATTGTCAATTATCTTGTAGGTAGGTTTAAAATCATTCTCGATATCAACGCCCAGCTCCTTAGCGGGCAGATCTATGACATGGCCGTTGCTCGCTATTACATTGTATGAAGGTCCGAGATATTTGCTTACAGCTTTTACTTTTCCAGGTGATTCAAGTATAACAAGGTTCTTGCTCATTTTTTATTTTCCCGATTTCTATTTATTTATTCAGCACCGTGACAATTTTTAAATTTTTTTCCGCTTCCGCACGGACATGGATCGTTCCTTCCGACCCGCTCATTCAGATTCTTTACCGTTCTCTGCCTGACAGCAGCTCCCTGAGCATGAGCTTTAAGACTGTTCAAACGCTCCTGCTCTTTCCTTCTGTTCTCCTCCTCCTGACTTATCTCTACATCGATCCTGGCCTTAAAAATAAATTCAAGGGTCTGCTGGTTCATTCTGAAGAGCATTTCTTTAAAAGATTCAAAAGACTTTCTCTTATACTCAATCAGAGGATCCTTCTGAGCGTGAGCCATCAGCGATATACCGCTTCTTAGATCGTCGTCTTCCCTGAGGTGCTCCTGCCAGTTGATGTCAATTATTTTTACTATCGCTATCCTGGAAAGAATATCCATCATACGCTCGCCTATGACCGCTCTTTTATGGCTGAACTTATCGGTTGCAAGCTGTAGAATCTTATCATAAAGGTCTTCGGCGGTAATGATGGATGATATATCCTGGTCGAATTTGATCAGCATTGTTTTCATAAGATTCTTATCAATATAGTCCCAGTCCCAGTTCTCCGGCGACCTGGAGTTTGAACATGCGTTAAATATTATCTCTTTGATAAAATCTTCCATTACTTCATTTACTTCCTTGAACATTCCTTCGTCCGGATCCACCCCGTATTCCTTTGCGAAAGGAACTGCCTTTCCTTCACTCACGGCTCCCTTGATCAAAGCGGCCCTTCTCCTCCTGTATATCACATCTCTCTTCCTGTTCATGACATCGTCATACTGGATTATGTGCTTTCGCATGGAGAAATTATGCATCTCGACCCTTTTCTGCGCCCTTTCTATCGATTTGGTTATCCAGGGATGAGCTATGGGTTCGCCTTCGTTCCTGCCGAATTTGTCCATTATACCTGAGATTCTTTCGGAACCGAATATCCTCATTAAATTGTCTTCAAGCGAAACATAAAATCTGGACGAACCCGGATCTCCCTGCCTTCCGGCTCTTCCTCTGAGCTGTCTGTCGATCCTTCTAGAATCATGTCTTTCACATCCGATTATAGCAAGACCGCCTTTATCTTTGACGCCGGCTCCAAGCTTAATATCAGTTCCTCGGCCTGCCATGTTCGTTGCTATAGTGATCGTTCCCGATTCTCCCGCATCCTTGATTATCTGAGCCTCCCGGGCATGATTTTTCGCGTTCAGAAGATTATGCGGTATCCTTCTCATGTCAAGAAGTCTGTGCATTATCTCGCTGACTTCCACATCGGGTGTTCCGAGCAGTACCGGCCGGCCTTCACTTCTTAGAGCGGCAACATCGTTTATGATGGCATTGTACTTTTCTTTCTTGGTCATATAGATATAGTCCTGCTGATCATTCCTGACAACAGGTACGTTCGTGGGAATTACCGAGACCACCAGATTATATATTTCAAAGAACTCATTCTCTTCGGTAATAGCTGTACCTGTCATGCCGCTGAGTTTTTTATACATCCTGAAATAGTTCTGGTACGTGATGGCCGCCACTGTCTGCGTGTCCTCTCCGACCTTAACGCCTTCCTTTGCTTCGATCGCCTGGTGCATTCCGTTGCTGAATCTGCTGTCGTATTTTAGCCTGCCTGTGGATTGATCAACGATTATGACCCTGCCGTCCTGAACTACATATTCAACATCTTTTTCAAAAAGCGAATACGCGCGAAGAAGCTGATTCATAGTGTGTATTTTATCGCTCTTTTCAGCATATTCAGTATGAAGTTTTTCTATTATCTCCTCTTTTTCCTTGTCCGGAAGTTCCATCGATTCAATATTCTGTATCTCGGTAGCAAGATCAGGTATTACGAACATGTTCCTGTCGGATCCGCCTTTTGTTAACAGATCGTGACCGTTCTTGAAGATGTCAACAGTATTCGATCTTTCTTCGATTGTATAGAAAAGATCTTCCGTTACCTGACCGAACACCTTATCCCTCAGCAATTCGTTCTCAAGCCTATTGACATTCGTTTTTACCGAAGGCAGAGTAAGCAGTTTAAGCAGCTTTTTATTTTTCGGAGTTGCTTTAAGAGCTTTCAGAATGATCATCAGAGCTTTTCTGTCCTCAGGATCTTTCTCAATAATTTTTTCAGCTTCGCTCAGCCATTCATTTACCAGTTTTGTCTGTTCTCTGACAAGATCGAATACCTTCGGCTTAAGCATATCGAACCTTTGATTGTCGGATTTAGGCACGGCACCTGAAATTATAAGAGGCACCCTCGCTTCATCGATCAGGATCGAATCCACTTCGTCGATCAGACAGTAATTGAACCCTCTCTGTACCATATCTTCTATGTCGATCACCATATTGTCCCTGAGGTAATCGAAGCCGAATTCATGATTTACTCCATACAGGATGTCCTTGGAATACTCTTCTTTTCTTTTACCCTGATCTCTTAGATCGGAAGTAATAACACCGACGGACATTCCGAGAAATTCAAGAACATACCCCATCCATTCCCTGTCCCTTTTGGCAAGGTAGTCGTTCACCGTAACAATGTGTACTCCTTTGCCGGAAAGAGCATTTAGGTATGAAGGAAAAAGCGCCACCAGAGTTTTACCTTCTCCGGTTGCCATTTCGGCTATCTTTCCTTCGGCAAGAACCACAGCTCCCATAAGCTGAACATCGTACGGGATCATGTTCCATTCCTGCATCCTTCCGTCGATCATCCATGACCTGCCGACCATTCTCCTGCAGGCTTCTTTTACAAGTCCGAAAGCTTCGGGAAGAATATCATCTTCAGTTTCGCCAGCTATCAGCCGTTCTTTGAACTCAGCCGTTTTCAGCTTTACAGCATCGTCAGACAGTTCCCTGTATTTTTCGAACCATGAATTAATGCTTTCGACTATCGGTGCCAGCCTTTTAACTTCTCTATCCTGTTTTGTACCGAATATTTTGTTCAATAAAAATGATAACATCTTATCCCTGTTCTTAAATATTTATCTTCCGACCATAAGTCTTTCACCGAGAAATTCATTTAACCCCGCTTTGACTACTTTCTTGTAAACCGCCTTGATGTCGTATTCAACTCTTTTCAATTCGTATTCATTCTCCTCTGTGTTCCATATTACAAAACTGGCCTTGGGGTTTCCGTCTCTGGGCTGGCCGACCGAACCGACGTTAACGATCAGTCTGTTGTCAACGGACCTGAACATTTCAGGTCTGTGGGAGTGCCCAATGAAACAGGCGGATTCAGTAAAATAATTGAAATGCTTTTCCGCGCTGTGCTGCGTCAGAATGTAGTTCCAGTCTTCGGGTATCAGCGGTGTCGAATGCACAAAAAGAAGATCGTGCTCACTTATCTTAAGCGGAAGATTCAGCAGATATTCGTAATTCTCATCATTTATCATTCTTCTTGTCCATTCGGTCGACTCTCTGGCATATGAATTGAAAAGCATCATATCCGTCTGATTTATAACCGCGCTGTCATGATTGCCGACAACTACTTTATCTGTAGCCCCTTTTATAAGATCTATGCATTCATTTGGACTGGGGCCATATCCTACAATATCTCCCAGACAGTAAATTTTATCCGCTTTCTCTTTCCCGATCTCTTTTAGCACAGCTTCAAGCGCTTCCTGATTGGAGTGAATGTCAGATATAACAGCTATTTTCATAGAACATCCGTCTTAATTATCAGTTTTTCTAATCTCGTTTTTCAGCTTATTCAGTATCCCGTTTATAAAGACATTACTTTTTTCCGTGCTGTACTTTTTTCCAAGCTCAATTGCTTCATTAATTACGACTTTTGGCGGAATATCGTTAAAATATTTAAGTTCCACAATACCCATCCTTAGAATTATTTTGTCGATAATAGATATTCTGCCGAAATCCCAGTTCTCAAGATTTGATATAATGCTTTTATCTGTCGAATCGAGGTTACTGAAATAGCAAGATACATAGCTGGTGAAGAATTTCATATTATCGCTGTTTTCCGAAAAAGGATTGTCACGTTTTTTATCATCACTTATCCCGATCTTTGCCATCAGTTCAGATGCTTTTGTAAGAAAGCCGTCGTAAACATTGCTGCTGTCCATTTCTTCGAAAGTCATAGAAACTGATTCTTTTGTGTACGGAAGGGTGAACTCGATCGAATCGTCATTTTCAAGTTTGATTATCTTCACACTGTCGAAGATCTCTTTGATGGACTCACGCAGATTTTCTAGCTTATCTTCTCTTCTTATCTCGCTTATGTCACCAAGGAATTTTCTCAGCTCGGCATCTGATATCTTGTTCCGCGTGTCTTTGAATTCCATACTGTAGAAGAACATCAGCAGATTTTCTCTTGTGTTTCTCCGGTTTGAAAGAAGATTAGATGACATAGTTTTTATTCCGGTTTCTGATTCTTTAAAATTTCATTTCTGGCAAGACTGTCGCATTCCTCGTTGTACAGGTCGCCGTCATGCCCTTTGACCCAGAAGAAATTAACTTTGTGAAAGCTGATCATATCAGATATTTCCTTCCACTGGGGAATGTTCTTTACGTCCTTTCTTGCGCTTGTCTTCCATCCGTTCTTTTTCCAGTTGTTCAGCCACACCGTAGCGGAATCAATAAGATACTTTGAATCGGTATAAAGGTCAACTTCACATTTTTCTTTTAAGAGTTTCATCGCTTCGATGAAAGCTGTGAGCTCCATTATGTTGTTGGTCGTTTCGGCACTGAAACCCGAAATCCTCTTTATCGCACCGCCGTATATAAGAACCGCTCCCCAGCCTCCGGGGCCGGGATTCTTACTGCAGGCGCCGTCAGTGTACATTGTCACTTTTTTCATTCCGTTGACGAACCTCCGTTTCAGAAACAGTAAAATTATATCATTCCGTTCAAATTTGCAAAAAATATTTTGACTATTTTTTACGGAATTAACCGAAAAAAATTAAAATTCTTCTGTCTTATGGACGATATTTTTATTAATTTCCAGAGAAATCATTAATGGAGACGAGGATCATGATAAAAGGACTGTATACAGCAATAGTGACACCCTTCAAAAAGAACGGCGGGATCGATTATGAAAGCCTGAAGAAATTTTTGAAATTCCAGTCGCTTTCCGGAGTTACCGGCATTGTTCCGGGAGGAACTACCGGAGAAAATCCCGCATTTACTGACATGGAATACAGCCAGCTGTATTCTTTTGTCTGCAAACAGGCTTACGACTCGGGAATGAAAGTCATAGCGGGATGCGGAAGCAACTCCACAGAGAAAGCCGCCGCGCTCTGCAAAACGGCATCGGATTGCGGTGCGGACGCCGCGCTTGTCATAACCCCTTATTACAACAAACCGAACCAGGACGGACTCTACAGGCATTTTTCTGAGGTAGCCGACAAGTCGCCGGTTCCGGTTGTAATGTACAATGTACCGTCGCGCACGGGAGTGAACATGCTTCCGGAAACTGTAGAAAAATTGTCCCTTCACGAAAATATCACGGCTTTAAAAGAAGCCTCGGGATCTCTTTCACAGGTACAGAAGATCATATTCTCTGTAAACGGGAAAATCTCGATCATATCAGGCGAAGATGATCTTACTTATTCAATAATGGCTCTGGGCGGAACTGGAGTGATAAGCGTAACTTCAAACGTGATACCCAAACAGATGTCAGCTCTTGTAAATTCTATGCTCGAAAATGATTTCGAAAAGGGTCTCAGTCTTGCTAAATACACAAATGAGATATGCCATGCTATGTTCATGGACACTAATCCGATACCGGTCAAAAAAGCCCTTAATCTGATGGGTTTCAATATGGGAATACTGAGACCTCCTCTTTATGAGCTCGACGAGAAAAAAACCGCAATGCTGCTTAAAGTCCTTGAAAAATACAATCTGATCCAGAATGAGCTATAAAAATTTCATTATCATTCCCGTTGGCGATCTTGAAGTGAACTGCGTGATCTTCATATGCCCCGAAACAGGATCGGCAGCTGTTTTCGATCCCGGTGACGAGGCCGATAAAATTATCAGCGAGATCGAAAGGAACAACGCCGTACCTGAAATGATAATAAATACTCACTGTCACTACGATCATATCGGAGCTGTCGACATGATTAGAAAAGAATACAAAATACCCTTCTGTGTCCATGAGCAAGAAGAGGAGTATGCGTCGGACCCGGGTAAGAATTACTCGATGATCTCAGGGAGAGCAATATCGCTGAAACCTGACATTTTGTTCAAAGACGGTCAGAAGATCATGATAGGAAATACAGAATTAACAGTTATTCATACTCCGGGACACACTCTGGGAAGCTGCTGTTTTATGATCGGCGGGTGCCTTTTATCGGGTGATACGCTCTTCGCGGGATCAGTAGGAAGAGCCGATCTTTACGGAGGCGATGAAAATACTTTGATAAATTCCATAAAAAACAAGATCCTCATTCTTGATGAAGATACCCCGGTCATCCCGGGGCACGGAAGAACTACGAATCTGAAAGAAGAGAAAAGATTTAATCCTTTTTTTTAATAATATCCGGCAGGCAATACTTATTTAACTGCGATACACTCTATTTCTACAAGCGCACCGACGGGAAGAGAGCTTACTTCAAAAGTAGCCCGTGCGGGAGGTTCCTGGTCGAAATATCCCGAATAAACGCTGTTGAATTCGTTGAATTTACTCAGGTCGGTCAGAAAGCAGCTGCACTTTGCGATATCCTCAAAAGTATAACCGGCCTCGTTCAGTATCCCTCTGATGTTCTCCAGAGCCTGTATGGTCTGTTCCTTTATTCCTCCTTCGACCATAACATTGTCAGAAGGTTTGAGGCCGATCTGACCGCTTACGAACAGAATACCGTTCTTTTCGACGGCCTGGCTGTAGGGGCCGACCGCTTTCGGAGCATTTGATGTGATGACGGTTCTTTTCATGATACCTCCGTTATTCATAATTACGGATTATATAAACAAGGTAGTCGCCGAGGTACTTGAATTTGTATTTTTCGTAAAGCCTGACAGCTTTGATATTGTCGCGGTGTACCTCGAGCTTTATCTGAAGGCCGTTGCTTCTGCTGAATTCAAGTGATCTTTCCAGAAGGTCCTGCGCTAGGCCTTTACCTCTGTATTCCTCTCTGATGCCGAAATGATGGAGATAGTTCCTTCTTTTATCGGTTGTTATCCATGAGCTTCCGACCACTCTTCCCGACATTTCCTTCACAACCAGAAGTTTCCCTCCCACCTTAATGCTTTCGTCGATAATTTCCGGCGTGTCTCCTCTGGAGGCTCCTCCGAGATGTATGTCCTCCCATAGGTTGATCAGACCAGGATAATCGGTTTTCGAATAATCACTGACGGTAAGGTTTTCAGGTTTCATAAAGAACTCCTTTTACTGGCTGAAATGATCTTCTATGACTTTCTTGACCTCCTCGATCTGCCAGGTCGGTGTTGAAGCGCTGCCCGATATACCCGCAAGATCGTTGTCCCTGAACCAAGAAAAATCGATCTCGTTCTTGTTCTCTATCAGGTATGATCTTTTATTGTAAGCGCTGAACTTGTCGAACATCAGTTTTGTGTTCGAACTGTTCTTTCCCCCTATGAATATCACGATGTTGTGATCCTGCGCGAACTGAACGAGCTCAAGTTCTCTTTTTTCAACGAACGGACAGATCGTGTTGGCAATTTCTAAATCGGAAATTCTTGTTTTTAGTACTGAAGCAAAATATTCGAATCTTTCTGAAGCGACGGTAGTCTGGGCGATAAGCAGTGTTTTTTTATTCATATCGATAAGATGAATGTCCTTATTTTTAAGGATGCAGATCCCTTCGAAGTTGCAGTAACCTAACAATCCTTTAACTTCCGGGTGTTTCTCCTTACCTACGATCACTATCTGATATCCTGAGCTGAAATGATCCTCGATTATCCTCTGAGAATTCGAAACTTTAGGACAGGTCGCATCGATCACCTTGTTTTTGTTCTCGACGGCCAGCCGTTTGACATCTTTTGAGACTCCGTGAGTTCTGATAAAAAGGATTCCCGATCTGATCTTTTCTACATCTTCCTCGACCTTCAGACCGCAATCAACGAGCCTCTCCATCTCAAGCCTGTTATGAAGGAGCTCTCCGTTAACATATATGTCGCGGCTGTTCCTGCCGCATATCTCTTTCTCTATCATTTTGATAGCTCTGCTGACACCTCCGCATACTCCGGACCGTTCGTCTGTAACAACCCTTATTTTCATGATCTCCGCTTTATGTGGCTGATTATTACCCCGGCCTGTTCTTCAATGGTCAGGCTTCCCGTGTCTATCAGGATCGAGTCCTCAGCCGGTCTAAGCGGAGAATTCGATCTTGAGCTGTCTCTGTTATCTCTTCTCATTATATCATTTTTCACATCCTCAAGAGAAGTGAATATACCCTTTTCTTTAAGTTCCGCCAGCCTCCGCTCAGCCCTGATGTCAATGTCCGCGACCATGAAGAATTTCAGATCCGCATCAGGAAAAACGACCGTACCTATGTCTCTGCCGTCGAGAATGACGTTCTTTTTTTTACCCATCTCCCTCTGAAGGCTGACCAGTTTATCCCTGACTTCCTTTATTTCGCATACTCCTGTCACTCCCCTGGTTATCTCAGGATCCCTTATCTCCAGCGACACATCTTCATTGTCGAGGAAAGTCTTTGTGTCTCCCGAAACATCATCGATCTTCTGATCTATGACGGTATCCGGAAGCAGCGAGCGTATACCATCGGCATCATCATATCCGACTCCGCTCCTTTTTACCTTAACGGTCACCGCTCTGTACATGGCACCCGTATCGATATAAAGAAAATTCATTTTCATTCCAACTAGCTTCGCGGTTGTGGATTTGCCTGATCCGGCAGGTCCGTCTATAGCTACTATCATTGTATCAGCCTTTTCTATATTCTTCCGTTAATCAGCTGGTGTATATACCACTGGATTATTATTGAATTCCTGTTCTCTCCGTTCTTATCAACGGGCGCACCGTAAGATTCAAGATCCTTTATCATGCGGTCAGTGACACCAATATTATAGTAAATATCGGTATTTTTTCTCAATTTTTCCTTATAAAAATTAATTATTTTTTTCGGCATTATCTTCTTTATTGAGTTCTTTGTTTCCTGCATTCTGATGTCTTTAGGCTCGGGATTTGTTTCATTTGAGAAATTCAGTCCGTATTTTTCAAAGAAGTTCCTTTTTAGAACTGAATCATAGAGCTTCTTACCCGCCCGCAACGTTGAAGGAGTTAACGACATAGTATCCATGAACCTGCTGTCAACAAGAGGCATTCTGTATTCATACCCGAAAAATTCGTATATTCTGTTGGAATTAATGACGAACTTTCCATGCCTTTCTTTAATTATCCAGTCCTCGTAGTCGAAACCGGAAAAGATGCTTCCCTCAAATGCACCCGCCAGCTCTTCCGAAAGAAATTCCCTGTTCTTTGAGTTCACAGGTTTCATGTTAAAATGCTTTGAAATTATCCTGTCGATCAGAGCTTCTTTAGTAAGTTCTCCGGTCATATCATCTGATAAGTGACTTCCCGCAATAGTATCACCCGAATGACCCGGTATGAAAACCGAGTTCTCAGGAATCATTTCTTTCAGTTTCTGAAGCGCGAAGAATTCCTGCAGATAGAACATGGATGTGCAGGCTGAAGCGAAAGGGAAATATGATCGGAAATCATCTGTATTAAGATAATTTTTTACTGTCTCTTCGTCATACTCGATATATTCCCATCTGAATCCCAGTTTTTGAGCTGTTTTTCTTGAAAGCCCGATCTCAGGGTTATCTTTTCTTCCGTATGTAAAAGTGACCGCGTCGTTAATACCGGCAGATTTCAGGAGCACAGCTATCAGCCTTGAATCATATCCGCTGCTCAGAGGTACAACTGCCGTTCTTCCTTCCAGACTTATAGAGAGATCGCGTCCTATTACATTCAGTGTATCTGTTAAGTCCTTCTCCAATACACCGTTGTCAGAAATGCGGTTGCCGGATGCGAACCTGTAATAGAACTTTCTTTCAAAATTCTCCTTATCTCTGATAATGTACTCTCCGGCCTGGACCTGAAAAACATCTTTAAGAAGAGTTCTGTTACCTGTGGCATAGCCTGAATATAAGAATATTTTTATCGACTCATCATCAGTGTCCTTTCCGCTTCCGAAGGCTTTGGGTTTATCAGCTATAGTCAGACCGTTATCCGAGATCCGGTAAAAAAGCGGGAAAGACCTCGTTCTGTCACAGCAGGCGAACAGTATTCCGGAACCTTCGTAAACCATTGCGAAAACGCCGTTGAGCTCTTTTAGATCTTTTTCAGGATCCTCGAAATTACCGAATTTTGATTTTAAAAAGTCCGCGGCGGCGCTGCCGGTCAAATACTCTCCGTCTGCCAGGAGATAGCCTTTGAATGAAATTCCGTGGGCTTGAAACCATTTAAACCCTTTGTCATTTTCAAGTATCACTTTAAGATCATACACAATACAGTCCTTGATAAGATTATGGGCAGCATTATAAACAACAGCCTGTAAAGAACGAATTGAACGATCTTATCCTTGTCCTCATTTCCTCCTGCAGTTCTCACAACAAAAAAGGAATAGAAAGTCCAGTATAAAAAACCGGTTGAGCCGTAAAGATAAACCGCCGCGAAAACGCTTTTCAGAATAATACCTCCGATGAGGAAGCTCGATACTCTCAAAAACAATAGTACCGAATTTAACACAAGGCTGATCTTCTGTTTTTCCAGAGTCGCGAATATTATCGATACCGGAGAAGCAACGAATACCATCAGCATCCATGGGGAAAGTATAGAAGCGTACAAACCTGAAACAGCCCATCTTTCACCCAGAAGAAATCCGAAGATATAGTCTCCGTATCCCGCAATTATCGAGAGAGGAACTATTCCGAGCATGAATAGTTTCCTGTAGATATCCGATGTCATTCTTCCGGGACACTGATCATTATTCACCATATCCGAAGATTTCTTAAAATACGCCTGGGAGACCGATGACCCCAGAAGCGTGAGAGGCACATTTATAAATCTGTGAGGGATTGCATAAAGCCCCGCAGCTGCCGAATCGAATAAATTCGTTAAAAAAAGAACAGGGACATTCACCGACAGGCTGTTAAGGAACTCGCTCGGCATAAAATATTTTGGAAAATCCCTGTACCTTGAAAGCGATCTTCTGATCGAAGAAATATTGATGTCCTTTCTGTTCCTGATGATCTTTTTTACCAGCGACGCAGATTGAATTAATGAGCCTGCCGCATATCCGGAAACTGAAGATAATATCAGGCCTGTTGAAGTTTTGAGATAATACAGACCGTTAAGCAGCTGACAAAGATAAACCGTGAAAGATCTTGTGATATTTCCCGCTGCCGTTACATGGAATTTATTCTCCCTGTTGTTCCAGAAATTCAGAAGCCTGAACACCGCCATTATCATCGACATCAGGATCGCCAGATACAAAATATTTTCCGAAACAATTATTCCGGACGATGAGATATGGTTTTCGTAAAATAAGTAGACTAAGGCAGAGGCGGAAACGAAGGTAATAAGACAAATTAATACTGATCCGGTGAGGACACTCAGCGCTTCCTTGTCTTCTTTGGGTAAAACTATCGCAAATTCATAATTGCCGGTCATGAGTATTGAAAAAAGACTGCTCAAGCTCAAAAAATATGCCCAGAACCCGAAATCTTCAGGTGAAAACATCCTTGTCAGAAAAGGCAGGACGACAAAAGGCAGCGCCTGAGCAATAACCGAAGAACCGAAAAGCTTGCCGGTATTCTTCACAAATTCGCTGTCTTTCAGTATATTACTCTGATCTGATCTCATTCACAGCTTCCTTTAGCGCATCTTCCCAGGTTCTGATCTTTAAGCCGAACTTTTCAGCTGTTCTTTCACAGTCAAGCGAGCTGTTATGCGGTCTTTGAGCCTTCAAATTAAGCTCATCGGATAACACAGGCTGAATGCTTGTACTGCTCCCTGTAAGCTCCGCTATTTTTTTCGCGAAATAGTATCTGGCAACCCCGCCTTTATTACAGAAATGATAAATTCGGGTCTGAAAATCATTTACATCCTTGATCCGTTCAGCTACAGCAACAAGCATCTCGGCAAGATCAGGCGCGTAAGTCGGAGATCCGACCTCATCAAGTACTACGGAAAAAGGTTTCCCGCTCGTCAGTTTTGAAAATATTTTCTTTACAAAAGTATTATGAGTTGCCGAGTACAGCCATGACGTTCTTATAACAAGACAGTTCTTTTCGAAATTCAGCACTTCAAGTTCGCCTGCATATTTGCTCTTACCGTAAACCGAAACAGGATCGGGAGCATCATCCTCTTTATAAGGAGTACCTTTATCCCCGCTGAAAACAAAATCCGTAGATATGTGGATCAGCTTAAAACCGTGCGAAGAAGAAGCCCTCGCAAGATTTTTCGCGCCGTCCCTGTTAACAAGAAATGCCTTTTCATGTTCGTCTTCGGCTTTTTCGACATTAGTGTATGCGGAGCAGTTTATAACTATGGAGCCGGACATATCATTTTTCCTAAAAAATTCGCCGAGTTTGTCATCGTCCGTAATATCGAGATCGTCTCTGCTTAGAAACATCCAGTTATAACTGCTATACTTTCCCGATAGTGATGCAAGCGCTGTTCCGAGTTGTCCTTTGCAGCCTGTAACGATAATTTTCATCTATTTCCCGAATTTAAAGTTCATTTCTGCGTCTCTGAAAAGAGGAAACTGCCTGTCCCTTTCGGAAACGGTCATTTTTCCGGCAGGATATTTCCAGTCTATTCCAAGTTCCGGGTCGTTGAATCTTATACCTCTTTCATAAGCGGGTGAATATTGTTCTCCGCATTTGTACATTATGACCGTATCGTCAGTAAGAGACAGAAAACCGTGCGCGAAACCTTTGGGTATGTAGATCATTTTACCGTCATTAGAACAAAGTTCGACAGTAAAATGCTTTCCGAATGTCGGTGATCCTGTCCTCAGATCTACAGCGGCGTCGATTATCTTTCCCGATATTACTGTAAGAAGCTTGGACTGCGCTTTGGGTTCAAGCTGGTAATGAAGACCCCTCACTACTCCTTTTCCTGATCTGGAGATGTTATCCTGAAAGAACCTGTCATTTATGCCGGCATCTGAAAATCTCTGACTGCTGAATACTTCAAAGAAATAACCTCGTTCGTCCCTGAATATTTTAGTCTGAATAATTTTCAGACCTTCAATCCCTGTTTCCGAAACATTGAGACTCACTCTCCCTCCTTACGGAAAAATCCTGAAAAATAGTTCTTTATAACAAAATTTAACTTTAAAGCAAAAGTATTGTTCGAATACACCTGATATTTTTTATCAGGCACGATCTCTTTCTCATAATAATCCTGATAATTTGAATAATCGTTCAGAGGATCGATGTCTGAATTAGCAGCAGCATAGTCTTCCAGCCACCCGGAGTCGTAAGCAGGCAGATTATGATTATAGTTGATTATGTCGTAATGCGAATAGTAAAGGTCAGCTGAAATATATTTGTTGTATGTATAAGACAGCTGTGCAAAATATTTATTTGTTTTCTCGACTGTTCCTCGCAGAAAAACCTTATTCTCTATTTTATAGTTCAAAGGCTGATCCCATTCGCCCCATCTTGGTTCTCCCCTGTTCTCCCGCGTGTATCCCAGAGTGACAGATTTATCGAAATCCAGAAAATAGTTCAGCATGAAATTCAGGGTCTCGGAATCTCCTCCGGCAGGTATTGAAAGATAATCGTCGAGGTTCATGTAGCGGTTGATGTGAAATTTGTGCCCGTAAACATAAGGTTCGACCCTTGCATATTCAAAATTGAATGAAAGTCCGTCGATCGTAAGAAATTTTGAATTGTAAATCCCTGCAGCTACAGCCCATTTGTTCATGTAGTTCTTCGTCCAGCTTTCCGTAAAAGTCTCATCGTCGAACAGCAGTTCGCCGTATACTGAATAGTTACTGAACGGCTGATAAGCCATGTCGAAACTGATCAGAGAGTTATCGTGATCTCCGTAATAATGACCCATCCAGAAGAGAGGAAGTACAGGTATAAGGTAGCCCATTTCGATAGTTCTGTCACCGGAGATCACCATCTCGTTCACTCCGAAACTCAAATTTTCCAGAGCTCTCCATTCAAGCCTGTGAGCTGAAAGATACTTTTCTCTTTTTACATACTCGGCCCATTTTGTAGTGTCCTCGTTAGTGACCGCATAATCAGGTATCTCGCTCTCTCTTCTCGTCTGGGAGTCCGAAAGGAGAGAACCGGTTACGGTTGTGAATTTAAACCTTTTCGAGGCTATGGAAAACATAATATTTTCATAATAAGCATCCATCCGGGACAGAGTCAGAGAATTCATCATTCCCGCACCCATTGAGACCGGGTACTTTCCAATAGAAAGATTGACGTCCTCACCGGCAAGGTTCAGAGCGGTCTCTGTATGATCCTCGCTTGAGAAATCAGCCTCTCCCCCTGATGGTACAAGTACCAGTGTTTCGTACTCGTCCCTTAAATGATATTTATAGTCGTGCTTGAGCATTACTCCGGAGTTCGTACGGAGCGAAAGAAAATCCTTATAACCGAAATAGGCTTTGATCCCGCCGTCAGAAACATGTTGAGATATATCGTCGAATTTATAGTATTTCTCAGAAAAAGGTTTCTTTAGAAAAAGCGGTTTTTCGAGAGCATTCTGAGATATGTAGGATTGATTCCAGTAGGGATCGAACCATCCTACAGTATTTTTCGATTCCGCTTTACCGAATCTGTTGTCTGTTCTGATGTATTCCTCTTCGAACCTTTCTATGAAGATCGCTGCTCTCGCATCAGGATCTTTTATGCCTTTTAGAGATTCGTATATTTCATCGCTCCTGTACGGTTTAGCGCCTGTGAACGGTATGTCTATAATACCCGAAACATCAAGATAGTTCAGGTAATCATAAGTGGATCTATCGGTCATCGGGATCATTGTCGGGGCGGATGAATATCCTGCCGAAACGCAAATTATAATGAACAGCACGACCTTTTTCATTCTGCAACCTCTTGTTTAGTAAAATATCTACGGTCCAGTTTTCTGACCGCATATGTCCCGGTAATTATCGTCAGTATCAGATTTACCGCCCTGTCCGCCAGGGAGGCGACTATCCCCAGCTCCGCGCTGCCGAAAAGAAGGTATGATATCCCGCCCACGAAACTTTCTTTTACTCCCAAACCTCCGGGTGTGAAGGAAAGAAAAAATGAAAGGTTCGCGATAACTCCGGTCATAAGGGCGTGATACATGGATATTTCATGACCTGCTATTCTGAAAGCAAAATACATTCTGAGTGAAAAAAGCGTAATACCTCCCAGAATCGTAAAGATGAGATACAGAATATTTAACTCATTACCCCTTATGATCTGCCTGTTACTCAGGAAAAGCAGATAATATCTGGAGATATAATTACCTCGATTCTTCTTTGCTGCTGTTACACTTATAAAAAGAGCGCAAATCACAACTGCTGCAAATATCATAAGATAAGTCAGATCGATCCTTCTGTATAACTCCAGCATTTTTTCATCGAAAAGGAAAAACATCGATACAGCTACTGTCACTGCTGTTACAATTATATATCCCAGGATTGTGACAAAAATGAATCTGTTCACGGGAACTTTTTTCTTAACCTTAAGAAAAGTGCCCAGGGATATGACACCACCTTTTGCGGGAAGGTAGTTCAGAAGATTCGAAGCAAGAGAAAGAAGCATTATGTTCAGCCGGCTGTCATTAACCGAAAGTATCCTGAAGTGTGCATCGACGGAAAAATAAGTGTTACAATACGACAACAGAATAGTGAACCCGAGCAAAAGCACAAGGGGCAAGTCAGCGTTAAGGATAACTCTGAAATCATAATCCGATCTGAATATGAATACGGCAAGAAGCGCAGCGAAAATTATATATGTAATAATCTTTTTCATCTGCCTGAGATTTTCCTGAAAAGTTTTTCGACCGTACCTGCTATAAAAACAGGAGCTAAGATCAGAAGCTGTTTAATAACAGGCTTATAGTCCCTTTTTTCTTCGCAAAGATAAACAGAAATCATCAAAGTCAGCGTTAGAAAAGCCGCAATAAGTGTTAACGGTTTTAAAATAAACATAAAGACCGCTGATGCCGCCAGAATAAAATAAACTGCTGAAAAAATATTCACACTGCTTAAATAATGGTCTGCAAAAGTCTTTCCACGGTGATTCATCCATGGAATTACATTACTGCCTGCTCTCGAATGATATTTTACAGAAATACCAGTATGTCTTAAAATTCTCAGTTCTTGATCAAAAACGATATTTTTAAGTATTCCGGTGTCGTCGCTTGAATCTTTTTCGTGAACTTCAGGAATACTGTTCAGAAATACATCCTTTCTTAGGAACAGCCATCCCGTGCCTTTAGGAGCTCTCTCGAAATTAGTTTTTCCGATCCACAGCTTTTCAGAATATTCTTTTTGAGGGTAGTACGGCTTGTAGAACTTCTTCCTGATAAGATACATGAGAGTATCATAATCAGAAGAGTATTTTTCATCATTCAGTTCCCCTGCCATTAAAGGTGTATAATCGATTTCGGCTGACTTAATTAGATTATCAGGACTTACTTCGATCTTAGAATCAACCAGTAAAATATGATCGTATATCGCAGTTTTCGCACCTGTTTTCCTTGCAGCTATCCTGCCCAAGTTCTTATCGTGTTTTATAATTCTGATACTAGGATATTTTGAGGCTATTTCAACTGTTCTGTCTGTAGAACCGTCATCTACAAGTATAATTTCTGTACCCCATCCTTCCGGTATTATCATTCCTGTAACAGCGTCAAGGCACAACCTGAGAGTTTCCTCGCCGTTATAAACAGGTATTACGATCGATATATTCAAGGCGAACCTCAAGTTTTAACACAGCTTTATAATATAAATATAATATGGTTGTTATACAAGGCTTAAATAAAAGTTCAGTTTCTGAATAAACCTGTAAACTTGAGCCTCACTCTTTCGAAAAAAGCGTACATTACCGGCAGGACTGTCAGAACGAAAAAGGTCGACGCGGAGAGGCCGCCGATTGTAGTAATCGAGAAAGAATACCAGAAATTCTTCTCGGCGTCTGAATTTATGATAAGCGGTAAAACACCGAGTATCGTTGTAATTGATGTCATCAGAACGGGTCTTATCCTTTCAACAGTGCCAAGTACGATCGCATTCATCAGATTGAGTCCGATCTTCCGCTTGGAATTTATATGGTGTATCAGAATTATGGAGTTATTGACAACGATCCCCTCTAAAAGAATCACTCCCATGTAGGAATCCTCGTTGAAAAGCTCACCCAGCCCGAAGAATATCAGGAATACGCCTGTCAGGCTCAAAGGTATGCTCAGTATTATCACGAACGGGTGCAGAAGCGATTCGAATAAAGCCGAGGTGACCATGAAAACCAGCGCGACCGCCAGCATGATCAGCCACATGATCTCTTTCTTTTCCTCTTCGGTCATATAAGTCTCGTCCTGTTCGTCGAACCTGTAGCCCATAGGAAGAGGATATGTTTCTTTAACTGTGTTCATGAACTCGCTGGTCTGCTTGGTCGAGGCGTTATAATCGTATCTGACATACCTGGTATAGCTCTGATCTTCCTTCGAAATGCTGTTCATTACGGGTTCCTTAGTGATCTGAGCGACTTCATTTATTCGGAACTCGGAAGATCCCGATTTTATAACTTTATCCATAAGCTGGCGGACGTTGAAATCTTTATAATCCGAATATTTGACGCTCATTTCGATCTCTTCGCCGCCGAAGAACACATTCGTTCCTGCCCCTCCCGTAGAAGATCTTATCTCTCTGACCAGATCCGTCACCGATACGTTGTATGAAGCCAGTTTCCTTCTGTCTATTTTGATCGTGTAATTGAACAGATCCGACGAGTTCCACCATCTCCCTGTACCTGAAATGTCTACATCGGATATCCTCGGATTCTCTTTCAGATAATTTTCGAGCTTTTCCGCTTCGGTTTTCAGACCTTCGTAGTCGAAACCTTTCATGAGTATCGTTGAATTGTACGATTTTGAGGTTGTCCCGCCCGACCGGTATCCCCCGGACTGATTTAACGGATTGTAAATCGATATAAAAGGACCGGAGAA
Organism: Candidatus Delongbacteria bacterium; assembly: GCA_036721445.1. Lineage (GTDB taxonomy): Bacteria > UBA4055 > UBA4055 > UBA4055 > UBA4055 > UBA4055. Next base: position 10,177 of record DAIMKZ010000017.1, on the reverse strand, counting down.
ATTAACAGCCATAGACACCAGTTCATTCTCCATCTCGAAAGGCGCTGTGGAGTAATACTGCTCATCCGTGTAAAGTATCTGAACATAAGACATCGAAGGAGAGACTGTAGTCGTGAATTTATCGTAGCCGCCCGTCTGGATGATCCTTTCCTCGAATTTTTTTATTATATCATCGCTCATGTCGATCGTCGATCCTACAGGCATGGAAATATATACTCTGACCGTATTCTCTACATTCCAGTTGAACCTTCTGCCTTTGTCAACATAGCTGTCGAACAGGAAGTAAGAGAAATAAAATACAAGCCCGGTAATGATAAGTACGACTTTGCGGTTGTTGATGAAGAATTTAAGGAACCTGCTGTATCCCGCGAACTCTCTCAAATCGTCTCCGGCAATCGCGTTCCGGTATTTCTCGGTCAGGAACAGCCCGGTGAGTATAGGGGTGAACGTGATCGAAACGAAAAATGAGGACATAAGGCTCACACCTACAGCTATAGCCATAGGTATCCAGTACAGCCTTCTCTCACCAGACATATACAGGAACGGAATGAAAACTACTACAGTTGTGAGAGTGGAGCTTAGCACGGGCATAATGACTTCCCTTGTCCCGTCCACTGTTGCCCTGAATCTCTCAAGACCGTGATTATAAAGCCTCACAATATTTTCAAGCACCACAACCGAGTTGTCGACAAGAAGACCGAAGCTCAGTACAAGCCCTGAGAGCGTGACGATGTTAAGCGTGAAATCAAAGAAATATAGAACAAATCCGCTCGTAAGGAGACTGATTCCCACAGACATAACGATCACGACCGACAGCTTTATGTTCTTGAGAAAGAATAAAAGCACGAGCATTATAACTATCAGACTGAGAAGACCTCTGAACCTGATGTCACCGAGCTCCTCCCTTATTGATTCGGTAGAATCGAGTTTTATCTCGGACCTGAGATCATACCTTGAGTAATCGTTTATGAATTTATCGACCGCTTCATATACTTTGTCGCAGGTTGAGATCGCGTTCGCCCCGGGTTCTTTGAAGACGGATATATCGACGGATTCCCGGCCGTTAATCCTCTGAATACTGGTATGTTCCTTGTTCGCGATCGAGATATCCGAAACGTCTTTTATCCTGATCGGGACACCGCTGCTGTATTTAAGAACTATATTCCCGATCTGCTCCGCGCTTGCAAGCTCGTTATCAATATCTACCGTGAACTGCAGTCCTGCATCGTCCCTGACCTCACCGGCATTGACAAGGTTACCGTACTGGTAAAGTTTACTGAAATGAGAAATGTTGATGCCGTAAAATTCCGCCTTGTTTCTGTCGAGAAGTATTCTGAGCTCATTTTTAGGTATTCCTGATATTTCAACGGAGTTCACGCCTTCGATCGAAGTGAGCACATGCTCAAGGTCGTTCTCGATAATAAGTCCCAGTTCCTCAAGACTGATCTTACCGAATATGTTGTAACTGATAAGCTCTCTGCTTTCATCCGCCTCCTCGCTCGGTACGTATTTCCTTATGTAAACTCTGTTCCTGACAGCTTCAGGAAGGTTCTTTCTGACCTGAAACAGCTTTTCATTGAGCGCAAGATAGGCGAAATTCATGCCCGTATCCATCTTGTATTCGATCGAGATGGACCCGTAAGAGCTTCTTGATTCTGAACTTACTTTATTAATATTTTCGAGTGTGTAAATTTCAGCCTCAATAACGCTGATGACCTTTTTCTCTATTGTCTCCGGCGATACGTTGGTCCATGAAACGCTTACAATAAGCTGCGGGTATTCCGTATTCGGCTTAAGTTCGAGCGGGATAAGATTGAAAGCTATAATGCCGAGAATGAACATGCCGGCGAAGAACATTAGGATGGTGACGGGTCGTGAAAGTATCTTCTCGAACATTTATTTCCTCTTGAATGCCTCATAAATTACAGGAAGGATCACAAGCGTCAGAAGGGTCGCGAAAGAAAGTCCGAAAATTACGGTCACCGCAAGCGGTTTTCTGAGCTCTGAAGATCCTCCGTAAGAGATCGCCATCGGGATCATACCGAATACTGTCGTGATAGTAGTCATCAGAATAGGTCTGAGCCTTTTTCTGCTGGCGTCGTAAATAGCCTCTCTTACGCTCATTCCGGCCTTAATTGAATTCTCGATGAAGTCTATTTTAACAATGGCGTCGTTAACTACGATACCGATAAGCATGATCATACCTATGCCTGAAAGTATGTTTATAGTCTGCCCGGTCACGAAAAGCCCGAGCGCGACTCCTATGAAAGCGAAAGGAACGCTCAGCACTATTATGAACGGACTGAGTAAAGATTCGAACTGGGAGGCGAGTACCATGTAGACGAGCACGAAAGAAAGCAGGAACATGAAAATGATCTGGACCATCGACCTCTGCATTTCCTCGTTCTGTCCGCCGACCTCGATTCTCATGCCTCTGTACAGATCGATCTTACGGACCTCCTGCTTGATTTTTTCTACGGCTTTATCGAGCCTGCCGGAAGTAAGACTGGCGGTCACGGTTATAACTCTGCCCTGACTCTGATGCTTGACCGATTCAGGGCCGCTGTAGTAATTGACGCTGATCAGAGAGCTTACAGGATAGGATTTTCCGCCCTTTTTATATACGGCATTGACAAGATTCCTGATATTCTCGTTAAAATCCTCGTTCGTACCCACAATAATGTCAACGGTTTTATTATTCTCTGTGATCTCGGTAGCTGTCTCGCCTTTCACCGCCGCTTTTATGAAGAATGAAATCTCCGATTCAGTTAAATTATTCTCTTCAAGGAACGAATTGTTGAAGTCGATTATTATCTGCGGTTTACTTCCGCTGAAATCCGATTTTATCTCGGAAAGCACTCCCGTCCCTTTCATAGCGGAAACTACTTTATCAGATATCTCTTTAAGATCTTTAAGCTCATTACCGAAGATCTTTACGCTCAAGTCCCCTTCTTCGCTCTGAAGCATATCGCCGAGCACGGACACATCGGTGTTGAAATTGATCTTAAGATTTATGTCTTTCTTCAGATTATATTCGGCAATGTCTTTTCTCAGATCGCTGATGAACTCATCTGTAGTTACTTTATCCTCAAGCTTGACCTGAAGATCGCCTTTGTAGACTGTAGCTCCAGTAAGTAGTGATTTCTCGTCGGAGATGCCGCCTGTAGCGAAAACGGATACGGTGCCTTCTTTCGAAAGGATCATCTGCTCGAAATCCTTTATCACGCTTTCTGTTGTCCAGATGCTCGTTCCGGGATTAAGTTCTACCGACAGGATAAACTCCCTGCCGTCGACTTCGGGCATGACCCGTTTTTCCATCTCAGCCAGAATAAGCCCGGATAATAAAAATGTAAGTATAGAGACGGTGAACGTTTTCGCTTTGTGATCGAGCGCGTATGTGAGAACAATGTGGTATTTTTCTTCGAAGTACGAGTATGCAGAGTCAAACGCTTTAAGTACCGGCTTCGAAATTATCTTTATAAATGAAACAAAGCTTTTGAAATAGAAAACGAACAGTCCGATAACGAATCCGAAAACGATCCTGAAAAATGCCCTTACTGTACTTCTTATACCTTCGATCTGGAAAATATCAGAATCTGTTTCTTTTGAATAACCGTAGAATTTTCTGTGGTTGAAAAGACCGAACAGATTTACAAAGAACGTTACACTGCCCAGTATATATGCATAAAGCATGAAGGTTTTAGTGCTGAGCTCCTCTTCGTAGGGCTGGAAGAGCTCGTTTATGAACGACGATGCATCGTAAAGCGAACTTTCAAACCCGTTCAGAAAGTTCAGGCCGGCAGCGGCGATCAGTGCGTGAACAGGTTCAAAATAATCTATCTTGGCTATGTATGCGGAAGGTATTGTAAGAAGCAGAAGGATAACGAACCATACAATGTTCACAGTTATAGTTCTGAGCGCGGCTTTTTTCGGCATGTCCGGCTTTTTTCTGTTGAACACAAGAAATTCGAATGTTTTTATTAACGGATCCGTAAGTACCGCAAGGAACAGAATGTATACAAAGGCGGACTCGTCGACAGGGATCTTGCTGAGCGTGATGATTCCGAAATAAATGACCGAAAGCACGGTCCAGTAGATGCCTGTCTTGAAAATGGGGCCGTTGTCCTCCTTTATGCTCTCATCGACAGTTTCAGATTTCTTCTTCTCCATGCTGAATTTGTTGTATAGTACAGGCACCAGAGTAACTGACACGAACAGAGAGCTTATGAGGGCAAAGGCGACTGAAATGGACTGGTCCTTGAACAGTTCTCCCGCGACACCGGATACGAATACGACCGGCATGAACACGATTATAGTTGTGAATGTTGATGCCGATACGGGAAGTATCACTTCTTTTACTCCGAGCCAGCAGGCCGTAAAAACATCGGCCGTTTCCCGTTTTTTCCTGTCTATGTTCTCAAGAACGACGATAGAGTTGTCCACAAGCATACCTATACCCAGAGCGAATCCGGAAAGCGACATAAGGTTAAGTGATATCTTTGAAAAATAGAGAAGCGTGAAGGTCGAGAAAATACTTATAGGCATGGCCAGTGCGATATTGAACGGTGATCTGAACTCGCGCAGGAAAAGAAAGAGCGTGAGGAATGAAAGTATACCTCCCAGAAGTATCGCCTGAACCACGTTGTTGATGGAGTCGGTGATGAATTCCGACTGGTCGTAAACGGTATTTATGCTCACATCAAGAGTTTTATTCAGCTCATCGGTGATCTCTTTTACAAGCTTGACGACCGTAACTGCGTTCGCGTCGCCGTCCTTTCTTATAAGAATGGCTGTCGATGCGGCGGCGTTATATCTCGTGAACGATCGCTTTTCCTTTGATCTGTAGCTGACCTCGGCGACGTCTTTAAGATAAATATTTCTCCTGTTGTCCAGCTGCTTTACGAGCGTATTCTCTATATCTGAAAGGCTCTCGAATTCGGACGATATCACGAGGTCGTAGATATACACATCGTCCTTTACCGTGCCGCCGGGCGAATTCGTGCTGGCGGACCTCACGGCGTTAATGACGGTATTGAACGATATCCCGTACGTGTTCAGCTTGTCTATGTCGGCCTCGATCCTGATCTCGGTCTCCTCGCCGCCGATAACGTCCGCCATCGCGACGCCTTCAGTCTGCTCGATCCGCTTCTTGATGATATGCTCGGAAATGTCGCGGACCGTCTTCTGGTCGCTGCCGGATATTGATAATATCATTATAGGCTTGGCGGCGGGATCGACCCTTAAGATGTTGGGGCGTCCGGCCGTTTCAGGCAGCGATGCCGCGTCAAGCTTTTCCCTGAGGTACAGAACCGCGAAGTCCATATCCGTTCCCCAGCTGAAATCTATTGTGATAAGCGATATCGACTCTTTCGATTCGGATTTAATATTGATGATATCCTTGAGTCCTGCTATCGATGCTTCGAGCGGTTCCGTTACAAGCCTCTCGACCTGCTCCGGAGAGCTGCCTTCAAGTTCTGTCCATACTGTCAGCGACGGGTATTTAATGTCCGGCAGGAGGTTAACGGGCAGTTTCTTATAAGAAATAATACCGAAAAGAGTTACGGCTGTAAATACCATTATAACTGTGATCGGCCTTGAAAGGATTGTCTTAAGCATATTATTCGTCCGTGACTATTATATCGGCATCGTGCGCAAGTGTATAATTGTTCGTTACTATTACGCTGTCACCCAGCTTTATCTTCTGGTCATCTTTATCAAGTATGATCTCAGTAAAATCCGGGTTCGACAGTCCTGTATTAACATATACCCATTTCGCCTTGTCGTCCCTGGCAATAAAAACGAGTTTTCTGTTGTCTCTCGTCAGCACCGCCTCGTTCGGAACTACGATCCTGTCGTTATATATTCTGCCTTCGATCCTGACATTTCCGCTCATTCCTGACTTGATCAGAAGGTCTTTATTCGCTATTCTGACCTGCGCCATTCCAGTACCTGTCGCTTTGTCAACTATCGGGCTGATGCTCGTGATCGTGCCTGTGAACAGAGTATCCTTCATAGCCTCGAACCTGACCTGAACCTCTCTGCCTTTTTTAAGCTGGGACATCTCGCTCTCAAGAACAGGTATTTCCATGATGACGTTCCCGTAGTCTACGATGCTCATGGACTTGGTTCCCGAGTTGACGTACTGGCCGACCACGATATCAAGATCGGCTACATATCCGTCCAGATTCGCTTTTACGACCGTATAATCAAGGTCCATTTTGGCTTTTTTATAGCTGATCATAGCCTGAGTGAGCCCCGTGGATGATTTCAGCACATCAATATTTCCGCCTTTATTGAAAATATACTCGATCTCAAGATCGAGCTTTTTATTGTCGTATTCGCCGTCGGTTATCTTTCCGCTTTTTTTGAGCTCATCCAGCTTTTTAACTTCGCTGTCGAGCAGCTTCATGTTCTCCGTCTGGTCAGACTCGACTACCTGGTTCTTTCTTATCCCGTATTCGATCTTGGCCTTTAAAAGATTGTCCTGAGCGCTCTGCAGATTGAGTTCGTACTGCTCATTGTCAATTGTAAAGAGAACCTCCCCCTTCTTCACGAACGAGTCTTCCGCTACATATATCTTCGTTACGAATCCCGTGATCTGGGGATAGACGTCGACCGTCCTTTCCGCCTTCGCCGATCCTGTTGTGTTGATATACATCACCAGCGGGGCTTTTTTCAGTTCGACCGTTTTAACTTTAACGAACGATTTCTTTGATTCGGTCTGGTTCTTAAGCTCTTTGAGTTTCTCTTCGTCTTTCTTTGATTCGGGTTTGAATACCAGAACCGATATCACAGAGATCAGAATTATCGTAAAACCTATGTAGATCTTGTTCTTCACAGCTTTCTCCCAAGAGAGTTATAAAGGTCGTATTTTACTATTATTAAGTTGTACTGATAGCTGATCTCGCGGTACCTGGCCTGAATGTAATCGTTCCTGGCCTGGAGGTAGTCCGTAGCAGACTTGTTGCCTATAAAGAACAGTTTATCAGCCAGGTCGAGATTTTCCTGAGCAAGTTCGACGTGTTTCTTGGCCAGCTCAAGGTTGTTCTTCTGGTTATCAAGCTCAATAAGCTTAAGCCTGATCTCGTTCTTTACGGATTCGGTCCTGCTGTCTAGCTGAAGCCTGCTTTTTGTCACTTCGACTTTTTCTTTGTCTATCCCGTTCAGTCCCGAGTAAGTCAGGTTGACAGACAGTCCCAGTCTCGCTGAGATGCCGTCCGTAGCAGGATAATCTACATTGTTATTGATATCCTTCATTTTAGAATAATCATAAATGACTGAACCTGTAAGTGAAGGCAGGTAATTGTCATACTGCATTTTCAGCGACAGCTCGCTCTGATCCAGAGAATTTTTCATCATCTTCATGTCCGGCCGGTTCTCGACCGCTTCAGACAACAGATCGGTCTCTTTGAATTCAGTGTTCTCCGTATCGTCATTTAAAGTGAATGAGAGATTGAGCGAGTCAGTGATCATGTCGGAATTCATATAATATATAAGGTTCTGCTTGTTCTTTTTCAGATTCGATTCCGCCGCTTTCAGATCTATCTGGTCGGATGATTTTGAAACTTCAAAGCTTAAAAGATCGGATCTTGAAATGTTTCCCATATTGAATTTCAGCTGTGCTTCCTCGAACTTTTTCGAACTGTATTCGCATATCTCAGCCTGAAGCTTTAAATTCTCTTCCGCCAGGAGTGTCTGAAAAAATGAATTTATCACCTTATATCTTACAGAATTAAGTATCTCGGAATGATTTAATGCGGTCGAGTTCGCCGATATCTTCGCATAGCTGTAATTGTGGAACAGAAAAGGACTGACCGTCCCGGACACTCCTGCCGATGCCGACAGGTTCGAGTACAGATTATCATCGTCATCGCCGTCGAGAGTATAGGAACCACTTCCGGAAACGTCCCAGAACCTGTTCCCTGCACCTTTCAGATTCAGTTCTGTAGAACGCAGATCCTTGTCAGAGATCTTTATATCCAAATTATTCTTCTCAGCTTCTGATATGCAGTCGTTAAGGGTCATCGTTCTGGCAGTAAGCAGACTTACCGCAATTAAGACTAATACTATTCTTTTCATCACTTTATCCCGAAATATTTATTTCTGTAAACGATCATAATACGCTTTTATTCTAGTATTCGAAAACATCAATTGACAGATCCTCCATACTCATCACATAAAGCCTGTCGCCGATATAGAATTCCTGATTGGAGAACATTTTCATGAGCCCGACGGCTTCTTTATCCTGTACTTCACTGTAATCCGCCCTGTTGAGGAATTTTCCGTCTTTGAAAATATCGACATATACGCCCGTACTGTCAAGGTTCCTGTCAACATTAGGCACTACGAGCAGCCTTCCGTATTTATCAGTATGCATTGACGATATTGCTTTCTTGAAATTCCCGATCCTGATCTCCTGTGTTCCCTGAGAATTCTTCTTCATTTCGTCGAGATACTTATGTTTCTCTTCCGGAGTGTATCGGATCATCTTGTAGTCTTTTCTGATCTCGAACTTCTTATTGCCATCGTAATCATAGGCTAATATCCTGTACTGGTTGTCTGAATTCTCGGATACGTAAATAAATTCGTCTCCCGGCACGAAAGGAATAATAAGGTCGTTAATGTCTAACTTCCCCTGGATTATTTCATTAACTGAAAATGTTTTACTCCTCAGAACCGATTCCGCTTTAAGGCTGTCCGTTTCTATTACTGCCAGAGAGAATTCGATATCGGGCATCCCGCCTTCCTTCATCATCACTTTCTGAACATAAGAGGCTATGTGCTCGCCGTTACGGGACATTTTTAAGCTCTGAAGCTGCACCTGCCCAATATGTTTTTCATAATAAAAATTACCGTCGAGATCGAATTTTGAAAGCTTTGCTGAACCCATACCCGAAATATCCCCTATGCTCGCGATCTTAAGTGTATCGTTAATTAAGAACATAATACTTGGATATAACAGCTCACCCGGTCCCTGACCTTTTCTCCCTATACTTCTAATAAAACTACCGTCAGAATCAAATTTCTTGATGCTCATTGAAAGCATGTCCAGAATGTAGATGTTGTTGTCTTTATCAGAAATTAAAGATATAGGCCTTTTAAAGAATGCTGCTGTATCTGTCTGATTTTCGGTTGAGATCGTGAACAGCTTTTTCAGTTCGAGCGTCGCTGACGGGTCTGTGGGTATGTCAGTATTTGAGAAAACAGAATTGTCAGTGTTCTTTTTGCCGCACGAAACAATTATCGTAAGCATTAAAACAATAATTAGCATCAGTATTTTTTTCATTTTTACTCCGATTTTTGTTGAATGATAACGATTTTATTGGATGCCTTCCCGTCTTTTCTGACGAATAGACATATCAGTGGGATAAAATACGAATATTATGGTATAATAGAAAGAGTAAAATTGAATTTAATGTATTTTCGTAATCATATTTTATTTACTAACATATTAACTTTCACCTCGCCAAATTTTATTACTAAATATGAATACACACCAATGCAATTTTTTAAATAATTCTTTTCAATCTCGCATTGACCAATATTAGATTTAAAATCATCATTTTTATTATATAGAAATGTATTCATACATAAAGTACATAAATTTTTTGCCCAACATTCTTTGCAGTATTTGATTCGAAATTGTTTGTAATTAAGCATAATATTTTTGATCTTGTTATGATTATATTTTTCTATGTAGTTTCCAATAATAAGATTGTTTGCCAACATCTTTTCACATGGATATAAATTTCCTTTGACATCAACTGCAGGTCTTTTTCCTATAGGATTGCATGTTCCTCTTAAAAAATTAAAATTATTGTTACGATTTACAATTAATTTTAAATATCTGATTTTTTTAAAGAAATCTGGAGAACTACTTTCTAATCTGAAGTTTTGATTATTCATGTAATTTTCAAGGTTAATTGTAAAATCTTCAAACTCTCTTTTCATCTTTGTAATATTTTTATAAAATTCATAATCTGTATTTTTACTCAACTCTTCCATTTCAATCATTCCATTTAAGAAACTTCGTTCATCCTTTGGTGCCACCAAACTTGTTCGATGATAAATGCCGGGAAAATCTCTTTCAATTTCTTTTCCAGCTAGAAAATATTCTTTGATCGAATAAACTGTAGATAAAAGAGTAACTTTTGTTTTATAGTATTTTGGAAAATGC
>DAIMKZ010000016.1:3559-30103 GCA_036721445.1 Candidatus Delongbacteria bacterium | reverse complement strand
ATGACGGTGTTGGCGCCAATTTCGACGTTATGAGCCACCTGAAGCAGGTTGTCGAGCTTCGCTCCCTTGCGCACTATAGTCGATCCCAGGGTAGCCCTGTCGATACAGGTGTTGGCGCCGATCTCGACGTCGTCCTCGATGATCACGTTCCCGACCTGCGGGATCTTGTCGTAGGCGGACTGGTTCGGCGCGAACCCGAATCCGTCGCTGCCAATAACAGCGCCGTTCTGGATGATCACATTGTTCCCGATCACGCAGTTCTCGCGGATGGAGACGTTCGAATATATTATAACATTGTTACCGATCTTAACATTCTGCCCTATACTAACGTTAGGCTGGATCTGGACATTGTCCCCGATGACTGCTCCGGCTCCGACCGAAACGAACGCGCTTACTGCCGGATCGTTCCCAATTAATGCGGAATCCGATACATCCGCGAGCCTGTTTATACCTTTTTCAGCGACGGGTATCACAGGATGGAAAGCGACTAGAACTTTCAGAAAGGACTGATACGGGTTTTCAACTCTCAACAAAGGGATCTCTCTTTCGGTTTTAAAATCTTCAGGTACTATAACGGCAGCCGCTTTCGTCGAATCGATCAGATGAAAATATTTAGGATTATGCAGAAACGCTATCTCATTTGCTGAAGCACTGTCGATCTTGGCTATATCGTTTATATCAACATCAGCACCTTCATATCCGGCACCGATCATCGCAGCTATTTCTTTTATGCTGTATCCCATTATCCCCTCCTAAGGTCTTTTATTCAGTACAAGCACGGGAAGCATCATCTCCTCCATGCTTAAACCTCCGTGCTGATATGTATTTTTGATCTGTTTGTAGAAATCATTAAGCCCGTTCTCGAAAACGAAGCAGTGATCCTCTTTAGCCAGAATTATGTTCATTCCCTTAAAAACCGAAGGCATTTTGTATTCCGCCGGTTTCTGCCAGAAAAAGGTCTGCTTTTTGTTCGATGTCGTAAGGTTCTTTCCGTATTTCATTCTCAGCCCGGGACTTACAGCTCCATCGCCTGATACTTTTGTGAATCTGCCTATCATTTTTGCGCCGTGATCGGTGGTTATGACTACTTTAAAACCCATGTCTCCTAGGTTTTTTATGACTCTGTAAAGAGATGAATTCTCGAACCAGCTTCTTATCGTTGCCCTGTATGAGCTCTCGGAAACCATCATTTCATTTACTATCTCGTCCTTGTCCCTGCTGTGAATAAGAAAATCGACCATATTTACAACTATAGCCAGAAGCGATGTGTCCTTAAACTCATTCATGCCTGATTCGAGACGGGCAAATTCATCTACCTTATAGATCTTGGTATATTTGACCTTTATATTATTTGCAGCTCCTTTACGCTGAATCTGCCTCTCAAGAAGTTCTTTTTCGTACCTGTTGCAGCTTTTTTCATCATCAGGATCCCCCATGTATAGCTCAGGATATTCCTCCTCGATCTCGGACGGAAATTTACCTGAGAATATCGCGTTGCGGGCAAATTCGGTCGAAGTGGGCAGAACCGCGAAATAAGACTCTCTCTTTATCATGAAGTTCTCTTTTAAGACTTCCGCAATAATGTTCATCTGATCATAAGGGAAGCAGTCTATAACTATCAGAGCCTGTTTTTCATTTCCCAGCTCAGGCATAATGAATTTATCTATCACATCGACCGACAGCACAGGACTTTTTTCTCTGTTGTCTATCCATATTTTATAATTAGCCTGAATGTAGCCGGCGAAAACTATGTTCGCACCTGATCTTAAGTCATCAAATGTTTCTGTCAGGTTCGGATCGTTTATTTCGTCAAGCTTAAGGCTGAGATCGTTCATAATCTCGTTTATTCTTATCCAGCTCTCATGATCCGGGTCGTTCTCGAGCATAGTACTGAGCATTCTGTAGCTTTTGATGTAGTTCTTCGACAGGCTGGAAGTGACTATATTTTCTTTTTCGATATTCTTTCTGATGCTCAGGTATAGCTGCAGAGGACTTACCGGTTTTGTCAGATAATCATCTATCATACTTCCGATCGCTTCGAGAAAGATACCTTCCTCTTCTGATTTTGTCAGCATAATTGCCTTGACGGAACTGTCGTAGCCTTTTATCTGCCTGAGTGTTTCAAGTCCGTCCATGCCCACCATCATTTCATCAAGAACAACAAGGTCGAATTCTGAGCTTTTAACCATTCTTAACGCATCCAGCCCGTTCGTCGCAGTGCTTACGTCGTAACCTTTCCTCTCCAGGTACAGAATATGTGGTTTCAGAAGATCTATTTCGTCATCGACCCAGAGTATTTTGTTCATTCTGATATCTCCGGATATGAATTTATTTTAACGCTCGTGAAAAATATCGTGAGCTTCTCGGGAGGATTGTATCTGTTCATCCTGATCCGGCGGGGGAACATTACGCCCTTCTCGTTTGTGAAATAATCATACTGTCTTTGCGAGACCATTTCCCTTTCTCTGAATTCGCTGATACCGGTGATATTGAGTTCACTGTCCAATATTAAAATATCGTATCTTAAACTGTCGTGAACGGCTCTTACCTTTAATTTTGAATCTTCGTTTTCTTTAATGCTGATATTGGCCGATACCGCGTCATAGCCGAGTATAGTATTTCTCAGGTCGCTTACGCTCATGTTGATCCCGGTTATCCTGTTTAGAGATCCTTCGCTGAATTTATCTCTGATCTTAATATTGTCCATGTAGTTTTCAGCCTTTAATGAATCTTTATCAATGAAGAGAACAGCCTCGGTCTCTCCCACAATGCCTTTGATCTCCAGGTACAGAGTATCCTGAGCGGTTATGAAAATATATGCCGAAGACTGTTTTCTTTCAGATTCCGTTGAATATGAGAAATCGAACCTTCCGGACAGCGATCTGAGTTCGTTCCTGTCTTTCTTAAGCTTTTCAGAGACCGTCTCGGCATCGATATTTATAAGGTCGTAACTCCTGTGCCCCGTACCTGTTGATACGCATGAACTCAGGATAAGTGCTGAAAGAAGTATATTAAGGCATTTAATTCTCATTAACCCCCCGCCTGCAAAAGATATGAGCTCTGTATGATTATTTCAGACAACACTACCGCTGTTTTGTTTATGGAGATATTTGCAAGTTCTTCATTTTTGTTTAGGGCTTTTTTAATTTCCGCATAATGATCGAAAAGTTCTTCAGAACTCTGGTGATAGTACGATCCTTCATCGGCAAATATCTCATCCATGATCTTCTCTGCCTCGCCATACCTGCCAAGCCTGAAGAGCACCCATGCCTTCGTGTCGAGGAAAGTAATGCTCGTTTTATTAAGCGATACGGCCTTACCGGCCATCTCAAGCGCTTTCTTAAGTTCCTTTTCTTTCTCTGCCAGCAGGTATGAGTAGTTGTTGAGTAACTCAGGATCATCGGGGAATTTTTCTACGGCTCTTTCAAAGAACCGGACCGCTTCATCTTCATATCCTGACTTTGCATACTCATTACAGATCATTTCATGGACAATGTCGCTTTCGGGGCTGTCTCTGACAATATCGTCAAATACTTTCCCTGCTTTTTTAAGGTCTTTAAGCGCTAGATAGACCGAACCGAGTTTAAGTCTCAGAGCAGTGTCTTTTGAAAGCCTTATTCCTTCAAGCAGGATATTACGGGCGGTGTCTAATTTCCCTGCCTCGGAAAAGTATAAAGCCCTGTCAAAATAGTATCCCGGTTCACCGTAATTGTACCTGGTCATTTTATCCAGTAACGGTTTTGCGTTCTCAATATCTTTATTTTCAAGGCAGGCGGAGAATGCAATACTGTAAAACAAATACGGCAGATCCCCGTACTTGCCTTCCAGTTCTTCGATGACCCTGTTCACAGCTGAACCGTCTTTTTTTATTCTGGACTGTACCTGCAGGATTACGCTCTTAAAAAAATATTCGTAGTTCCTGCTCAACTCTTCAGGGTATATCTCATTATAAAAATCAATAAAATCATCCGCGTTTTCGAAGAGATAGATCCTGTCTGTCATTTTCTGCCTGATTACCTCGGCGGCAGTCCCGGTCTCGCCAAGCTCATTTAGATCGCTTATGATCCTGTCGAGCAGATCATAAGTTTGCGGATCGCCTTTTTTAAGACTGAGGTAAAGATAAATACCGAATCTTCCAAGATTATAGCCCGAATCGTAAAGCTCTTTCAGCGCCGTATAGCCCTCGTCCTTTTTACCAGAAATGAGGTTCCGTATAGAGAGATTAAGTTTTATTACATCGCTGTTTGTTTTTAAATATGCTATCTGAAGGTTCTCTTCCGACCTTTCCGGATTCCCTGCCTGCTCATAGAAAAGAGCGTTCAGGAAATACCGTACACCTGATTTGTCGTAATTTCCGTACTGTTTTTTTGTAAAAGGAAACAGTGTGTTCGCAAAAAGTAACAATATTAACATGACCCGCATCATTTTCATCAAAACCATACCTTAATTAAATACCGAAATAATAATTTTGCCTTTGACTGTAGATATATCCGACGAATTGTAATCCTTCTTAAGCCTCAATGTGATCTGAACAGAATCACCGAACTCAAAGAACTTTACGCTTCTCACAACAGATTTGTTGTAAACGTAATTTTTTATCGAATCAGAAAATTTACCTTTATAGAAACTTATGTTGAAAAAACTGTCCCCTGAAAAAAATGACGAAATGTTAGATACAGGATCATCGCCCTTATAATTAAGACTGATCAGCACGCCGTTATTCTTCTCAACAACTTCAAGATCGGAGATAGAAAATGATATTTTATCTGCATGAGTCGATTTTTTCTCACTGCTTACAATGATCTTATCGTTCATCTTTGCCGGATCGACTTCGACCGCTTCTGTTTTCTTAATACTTTCATCTCTTGCAACAGGGTCGCCGACCACGGGTCTGAAGGCCGAACATCCGGCAAGAATAACTGTCAGTATGGCTGCTAAAACTGTATATTTCATATCTTCACGATCTCCTTTTCGTGCATTTTCATTTTCTGTTACGAACCAAATATACTAAAGTTCTTTCTTTTTCGCCTTAAATTCTTCAATTCTTTTTATAAGATCTTTTACTCCATCAATACCGAACTTATATCTGATCTTTTCGAATATAGCTTCCGCTTTACGGGCAGCGGCTTCAGCATTTTTTAAATCCTTCAAGTCCTCAAAGTATGTATAGGCGAGATTATAAAGAGCTTTGCCTTCCGAATGAATGTCGTTGTGTTTTTTAGAATAATCTATCTGCTTTTCATAGAACCCGATGCTTTTTTTGATATCCCCCGTTTCGGCATAGCAGTTCGCAAGGTTTCCGTAGCTGTGACCGACCATTTCGATATTGTTTATTTTCTTCGAGTATTCAAGGTTGTCGCCGTATATCTTAACTGCCTTTTTATAATCGGCTTTTCTGAAATAAACATCTCCCGTATTATCTTTAAGTACCGATATCCTGATCTTATCGCCCGTTCTCTTAAGCACATCCTCCCTCTGCCTGCACAGCTCCAGAGCTTCTTCGAATTTACCCTGTTCCAGTCTTACATTGAAAAGACTCTGAAGCAGAAGTTCTTTGAGGTGAAGCTTTCCGGTCCTCTCCACGAGTTTTATTCCTTCCTTTATGTTCTTTTCGGACGTTCTGTAATCACCTTTAATATAACTTACTCTGGAAAGTCCGTCCAGAGCGCTCATGATAAGCTCGTAATTGTGTATCTTTTTAGCCTCAATGAAAAGTTTATCGAAATACTTCTCGGCCTCATCCATATTCCCCTGCTGACCGTAGACTGACGCAATGTTCCTCAGAGCCGTGAACTTCTCGTTAACAAGCTTTCCTTTATCTGCAAGGACCAGCATATTATTGTATCTCTTCAGAGCCTTGCTGAATTCCCTTCTTACAAAATGGTAAAGACCTTTAGCACATTCAGTATCGAGCATGTATTTAATGCTGCCCGTCTTTTTTACGATCTTTGAGAGCATGTCCGTTATATTTTTCATCTTATCAAGATCGCCTGTCCTGTGATAAACGAACGCCATTTCTATCAGAACCGCGGTCTTAATATCCGCATTAATAAAGTTCCCGAACGAATCGAAAAGTTTTACAGCCTCATCGTATTTAGATGACCTCTGAAGTATGTTCAGCTGCCTCACTTTTGCTTTCTGATAAATGAGGCTGTCCTTTTCCGAAGACCTCATTATATTCTCGCACACGGCAGTCGCTTTATCGCGCTTTTCGGTTATCCTGTATATATCGAAATCAAGAAAATAACTTTCCAGTTTCTCTTCAGGAGGCATTTTGTATTTCCTGTAGAGTTTAAGAAAATCGAATGTCTCTTTGAACCTGAATTTAGCCTTTGCCGACTCTGCCGACTTCAGAAGATAAAATCTCGCTTTTTCCTTATCGTTCGTATGCCTGTAATGGAATGCCAGAAGTTCATAGGCGGAAGATATATTATCTCCGAAGTTCTTTTCATAGAGCTGAGCTATTCTTAAATGGTACTTCCTTCTGAGAGAGAAAAGAAGAGTCTCGTAAGCGACCTCCTGAGTAATGGCGTGCTTGAACAGATACTCGTTGTCGCTGGTCTCCTCAAAGATCGTCAGATCGACTTTTGTCAGGTCGAAGAGGCTGTCCTTAATATCGAGCCTGTCAGCGATCTCCTTGAGATTCTGCAGCTGTTTAAGAATGTCGAACTGGAATATCCTTCCTATTACCGAAGCTATTTTCAATATCGTTTTGCTGTTCTCGTCAAGCCTGTCAATCCTTGAAAGAACTATATCATTCACATTATCGGGTATACTGATCGTTTTTATCGAGGGTTTGATCCTGTATTGCACCGAAGATTTTTCCAGAGCCGCCAGAGCTTTGTCCCTTTCGGACATGAACTTGTCTTCTATCTTCACTTCGCCGCCGCTTTCTCTGTCGGGAATGAGGTTTCCTTCATTCTTCAGACCCAGAAGGATCTCTTCCATAAAGAAAGGATTGCCCTTGGTTTTCTGATAGATCTGCTCATAGATCTTTGCGGGTATTGTTGTCAGATTGAATTTTTCTAAAAGGAACTGTTTACCCTCATCATACTCAAGGTTGTTAAGTTCAAGCGTATGCGAGGAGCCGCAATTTTCGAACGGAGCAAGCATATTATCCGGCCTGTAAACGAAGTGGATGAAGCAGGGAAATTCCTCAGGCTCAAAAACATTCAGGAGAGACAAAAACAGGTCCGCCGAAGCAGGATCGAGCCAGTGAGCGTCTTCCAAATAAAGAACGGTCCTCTTTTCCTTCATCACTCTGGAGAATATGCTCATGGTCACTTCCATAAAGAAATCCTTAAGTCCAGGATCGTTCGTAGCTGACGGTTTTTCCTTCCATGACATGAACTCTGCAAAAAGTTCCGTGTTTCCGGCTTCCCCCGCGAACTTGAGCAGCGCTTCTAACTTCCTTATCTTTTCTTTTGTGCCGTCGAAGATCGTTACGCCTGCGAATTTGGCTATGAATTCCCTGACCGCATAGTAAGTATTGTTTTTAGTGTACGACAGGCAGTTTACAAGGCAGCATTCGGTCTCTTTTCTTCTGTCCTCGAAAAGTTTGTTCACCAGTACGGATTTACCCAGCCCTGCTTCGGCTTTTATATTAATGAGAACAGCTTTCTTCTTTTTTAGCAGGTTGCTATACTCTTCAAGCTCTCTTCTTCTTCCGATAAGCTTAAATCTTTTGCTTTTTCTTGTTTCGAGAACCTTTATAAGGTCGTAAGCGCTGAAAAGTCCGGAAACACCTTTAAGCTTAAGTTTTCTCTCTTCTCCGGTCTCGACTTCTGGAACCCTTTCTTTGATGTGTCCGGAAATAATGATCTCGTCTTTCTTTGCAGAAGCCATGAGTCTGGCACTTAAGTTGACCGTGTTTCCCATGACAGTAAACTCCTGCCTGTGCGATGCGCCGACCAGACCGAAATAAATATTTCCGTTGTTTATTCCTGCTTTAATTTCAATTCCTGCGGGCTTGTTCTGCCTTATCTCCTGAAGGGCTCTGAGCGCGAATTCCTCATTCTTTTCAGTCGATACCGGCGCTCCGAAAAGCGCGATTATCTTGTTGCCCTTGTCTCCCATGTCTATTTTGTTTATAAAGCCCTGGTATTTTTTTACCGTCGAAGCTGCAAGAATGAAAAATTCGTTGAGAAGATCATAATCGAAGTCTTTTCCGTAGCTTATTCCGGAAAAGTTTAAAAAAACCACCGCGCAGTTCCTCAGCTCCCCGTGCTCCAGCGCGCCCGCTTTGTCCCTCTCCGCAAGTTCATCGTCAATGAATTCGCTGAACCATTTCCTGTCGGATCCGGGCGCGACCTTTACCGCGGCTGCATCGCCGCTCTGCGGTCCTTTCGTCAGCAGTTTGAAGAAACCGTTCCTTTTTTCAAATTCATATCCGCTGCCTCCGGCCCGGGCTCCGGCGGTCACGATTATCTCACCCTGCTCCGCGTGGTGTTCGCAGTCGCAGGCTCCGTCAAGAGTGTCTCCGGCTATAAAATACTGCTTGATATCGTTCCCGACCCTGCCTATGACGGAGTGTCCGCGGTCTATTCCGATCTTCATGCTGATCGAGCATTCGCCGGCTATAGTTTCTATCTTTGTGAACTTTTTGACCGCCGCCTGCATTAAAAGCGCCGTCTCAAGCACTGCCTTTTCCGTTACACTGTCAGGGAAGAAAACAGTCACCGCGTCCCCCCCGAACTTATAGACCGAGCCCTTGGAGCTTGTAACTATAGTTATAAGCTCCTCGAATACTTCGTTTATAATTCTCGATATCTCTTCGGAGCCTTCCTTTCCTTTTGCCGTAAGTTTCTCGGAGAGATTCGTGAATCCGGAAAGGTCGGCGAACATCACAGTCCCCTTCACCTTCACGAAATTCCTCTTCTCGATGTCCGCATATATTTCCGCAAAATGTTTCGGAATGTATTTTGACAGCATAACAACTCCGGATTGTTTTTTAATGAGCGTCCAGCCAGTTGTCCCCGATCCCGACATTTACATCCAGCGGGACGGAGAGCTCTACTATATTTTCCATTTCATGCCTGATAAAATCAGCGAACTTCAACGCAGCGTCCTCTCTGACCTCGAATACAAGCTCGTCGTGTATCTGTAGCAGCATACGCGCATCGTAGCCGTTCAGCTTTGAATTTATCTTTATCATCGCCATTTTGATTATATCTGCAGATGTACCCTGAATAGGCGCATTCACGGCTGCTCTCACAGCCGCGCTTTTTATGTTCTTGTTCGATGACCTGATCTCCGGTATCTCACGCCTGCGGCCGAACAGGGTCTTCACATAGCCGTACTGCTCAATGAAAAGCGTAGTATCATCAATGTATTCCTTTATCTTCCTGAACTGGCTGAAGTACAGATCAATGAAATCTGACGCCTCCTGATAGCTGATTCCCATGTCCTCGCTCAGCCCGAACTTGGATTTCCCGTAAAGCACCGCGAAATTCGCGGTCTTGGCTCTGGACCGCATTTCTCTCGTGACATCTTCGACAGTAACGCCGAACAGCTTTGAAGCCGTAGCGGAATGAATATCCAGTCCCTTTGCAAAAGCTTCGGTAAGATTTTCATCCCTGCAGAAATGCGCAAGTATCCTCAGTTCGATCTGAGAATAGTCCGCTGAGACGAGCCTGCAGCCTTTCTCGGGAATGAAAGCTGTCCTTATCTTTTCGCCGAGCTCGTTCTTGATCGGAATGCTCTGGAGGTTCGGATTCGCTGATGAAAGTCTGCCTGTGGTAGCAACGTACTGCAAAAACGATGTGTGTATCCTGCCGGTCGGACCGTAAATGTATTTGATCAGTCCGGCCGCATAAGTGTTGTTCAGTTTTGAAAGTTCCCTGTATTTAAGAAGAAGTTCCGCTATCGGAGCCCCATCGTATGCAAGCTTTTTGAGCACTGCGTGATCCGTCGAATAAACTCCGCTCGTTCCCTTCCTTCCGCCCTTCAAGCCCAGCTTGTCGAACAGTACTTCGCTCAGCTGTTTGGGAGAATCCAGGTTGAATTCCTCACCCGCCATCACAATGATACTCTTCTTAAGCTCCTCCGCGCCCGAGGCCATCTCTTCGGATATCTTTTCAAGCACCAGCCTGTCGATCCTTACGCCGTTCCTCTCAGTTTCGAACAGCACTTTTGAAAGAGGGATCTCCATTTCATCATATATTTTTTCGACATCGTCATTGTCCGCAATATCCTCTTTGAGCTTAAAATAACTCCTGAACATCACTTCAGCTTTCTCGCAGCGGTAAATTCCCTTTTCTTGAGCTCCTTCTTTTTCGTCAAGCATGTAATGGTTAAGATAATTTCTGGCGATCTGGCTTATCTCGTGATTTGTCGTGCCTGTTCTGACAAGGAAATCAGCTATAAGAATGTCGAATATTTCACATTTCACATCGATCCCGTAATTCTTCAGAGCATGCATAGTTCTCTTTATATCGTGCCCGATGAAAGTAAGGCCGCCGTCCTCGAAAACGCCCCTGAAACTTTCCAGAAATTTTCCGACAGCATCCGGGCTTTCTTCTTCGAAAAGGCTCAGCTGCACATCTTTGGCGAAAAATTCGTCGCTGATATAGAAAGCCTCATGCTCTTTTGCGCATAAAGCGACACCCGTAATTTTAAGTTCGTACAGAAATTCGCCTTCGATGTCAAAGTGAGCCGCGAATCTGCCTGATTTTTTTATTCTTTTGATCAGATCATCTTCCGATTTTTTATCCCGGACCGGAATAAAGCTGAACTGTTCGGGATCGTACCTGTCCCCTTTCGTTCTTTCAGAAGCGACTCCCTGCTTCTTCTCAAGGTATTCCAGAAGTCTTTTCATATTCAGCTTGTAGAAATAGTCGGCCAGCTTTTCAAAATCATAGCTTTTAATATGAAGCCTTTCCTCATCGAGCTCTACAGGCAGATCGGTCTTTAAGGCTACAAGTTCTGACGAAATTTTTATTATATCCGTGCTGTTCTTAAGCGATTCTCTGACCGCGTTTCCGCCGACATTTTCGATATTTTCGTATATTTTATCGATCGTACCGTATTCCTGAAGCAGCTTTACGGCCGTCTTCTTCCCCACTTTCGGAACTCCGGGAATATTGTCTGACGAATCTCCCGTAAGAGTAAGAAAATCTTTTATCTGTTCAGGATAGAGCTCGAATTTGTTCTTAACGCCTTCCCTGTCGTATATCGTCTGATCCTTAGGATCGTAAATAAGAACATCTTCGTTTACAAGCTGAGCGAGATCTTTATCCGAGGAATAAATAAAAACTTTGAATCCGAGCTCAGGCGCTTTTTTACTTATGGCACCTATCAGATCATCGGCCTCAAATCCTTCCATCGCTATCGTTTCAATGCCTGTCGCGGCTATCATCTCCATAAGAAGCGGGAGCTGGTTTCTAAGCTCGTCAGGCATTTTTTCACGCGTAGCCTTGTATTCCGGATACATATTATGTCTGAAATTCGGCGCGGCGGTATCCAGAACTACAGCCATATACTCGGGAGCTTCGTTCTCGATAAGGCTGAAAAATGATGAAAAGAAGCCGTAAAGCGCAGATACGTTGAATCCCTCTTTAGTAATTAAAGGCTTCGCCCCGAAAGCGTAGAAAGCTCTGTAAATGAGCCCGTAGCCGTCTATAAGATATAATTTTTTTTCTTTTGTGGCGTTCAAGATAAGTTTCCTCTTTTTATAATCCAAAAAATAAGATTTATCGACCTCAATTGCAAACAAATTCATACCATAATTTGTGCATTTCGTCATAACAAAAGGTCATCTTAAGCATTATTATGTTTATTGAACATAAGAAATGTATTATATTAGTACCGCTTAAAATAATGTAATTAAAATAGAATGGAGATCAAATGAAAAAAGTAATAATAATTCTTGCTATGATAGCCTCAGTTGCCCTGAACGCTCAGGATATGCTGAACAAGACGCTGCCCAACGGCATGGAAGTAGTAGTTAAAAAGAATACAAGCAACTCCTCTGTCGGATTCTTCATGTTCGTGAAAACAGGATCCATACATGAGGACGAGTATATCGGAAAAGGCCTTTCGCACTACCTCGAGCACATTGTATCAGGCGGATCGACAAAGAACCATACGGAAAAATGGCATCAGGATAAAAGAAAAGAGTACGGCGCAATCACTAATGCCTATACTACTTTCGGAGCGACGGTGTACTATATGCAGGCCGACAAGCAATACGCGGACTCGTGCCTTTACCTTCTCACTGACAATGTGATGAACTGCTCTTTCGATCCCGGTGAAGTCACAAGGGAAAAAGATGTTATCGTAAAGGAATTCGTTTACAGGGTCGCTTCACCCATGGCTAAACTTTACAACGGAATGAGAGCATCTACTTTCCTGACCTCGAATGTAAAAAATGAAGTTATCGGTGAGATCGAGCTTTTCAAACAGAATACCCGCGAAGATATGATGGACTATTATAATAAAAGGTACATGCCCAACAATATGGTCTTCGTGGTCGTGGGCGACATAGAACCTGCGGAAATGATGCAGAAAGTCGAGAACACTTTCAAAGACTACAAAAGGGGTGTGTTAGTGCCTGTTTATCTGCCGGAAGAGTCGATCAGGCCGGGCAATATTAAATATGTCGAGGAATTTGAGATACAGCAGCCGAGAGCTTTCATTACCAAGCTTGTACCGAAAGCTGCACATGACGACTTTGCGGCGATCTCCATGGCTGCATCGATACTTTTTGAAAAAAGGAATTCGCCCGTTCAGTACTCTCTAGTCGAAGAAGAAAAGGCCGTTAACTGGATATACGGCTATTTCAACGACGGCGGCCACTTTCCCGAACCTATGGTCCAGATCGCTTTCGAGACAAAAGAATCAAAAACGCTTGATAATGTAGTAAAAAGAATAGACGAGATAATTGCTCAGACAGCTCAAAAGGGTGTCACCCGGAAGCAGATAGACGAGGTTATATCAAGAGAAAAAGCGCAGAAAATATTAAGAACTCCCGATTCAGACAGAGAAGCGCAGCAGATAGGATGGAACATGATAGTGTACGGCGTGCCGGACATATTCGACGCGCAGATGGAGCAGTATGAAAAACTTACGCCTGAGAGAGTAAATGCTGCAATAAAAAAATATTTCGTGGCTGATAACAGAGTGATCTATTACGGTGTTCCGACCGGCGAAAGATCAAAGTTGGAAGGACGCGGTACCGAGATCGTGAAGACCGAAGTCGAGAAGATCGTAGAAAAGGACCTGACCGTTCTTTTTAAACGGAATACGACAGATCCCGTGATACAGGGAGAGATATTTATTCCGGTTTCTTCCGATTATGAGACTCTTGAAAATGCCGGTTCCTTCCAGTTCGTTACCGAAATGCTCCTTTCAGGCGGAACGAAAAAATATTCTTCCATGGACCTCAGTTCATGGCTGGAAGATCACGCGGTCAGGCTGAGAGCTCAGGTAGGACCTACGGGGCTTAACATCAGTTTTAAATGTATAAAAGAAGATTATAAAGAGCTGTCCGAGAGGATCTACAGCATGTTCAACGAACCCGTGTTTGACGAAAAGGAACTGCTGCTCGCGAAAGAAAGAGCTGACGCAGACTACAAGAGAGAATTGAGCGAGCCTGATCACGAATACTCGGAATTCAGGTCCGCCATACTCTATAAAGGGCAGAAATCAGGTCTGAGCTCAAAAGAGAGGAACGATATTATCCAGAACCTGACGAGAGACAGGGTCAGCGAGATCTATAAAAAATATTTTAAAGCAGAGAGCATGATCGTTACCCTTTTCGGCGATCTGAAAAGAGATGAAGCCGTTTCATACGCGAACGAGCTCTGGAAAAAAGTTCCTAAAGGAAAGATTCCGGGAGAAAGAACCCCGATAGTTGTGCCGAAGATAAACGAAACATTCGTAAACGAGTGCGAGTTCGAACAGGTCAATGTCGAGATCAACTTTACCGCTCCTCTTCAGGGTGATCCGGATTATTATACGATGACGGCTCTCAATCAGGTAATGTCTAACGGTTTTTCCGGCAGGCTTCTCAAAGCCACCAGGGTCGATAACGATCTTGTCTATTCCGCATATTCATATTACTCAGCCACAAAAGACTATGCTTTCTACAGGATCGTAGCACAGACTTCGCTTGATAAAAAAGACAGGCTTGTCGAAGTTCTCAAGAACGAGGTTTCCAAGATCCTGAGCGGCGATATTTCCCAGCAGGAGATCGATCTCTCCGTAGAGTCATACGCGAAAATGCTCGACAGTTATTTTACGGACAATCAGCTCGTGGGAACAATGACACGATATGAGTCAATGGGTCTGGGTTATAATTTCCTAAAAGAATCACTTGCCGACCTGAAAAAAGTTACGCCTGATATGATAAGAACAGTAGCCGACAAATATCTGAAGAACGCGGCGGTGTTCATATCGCAGCCTTCCGCCGACGTCAAGCGCGTGGTTGAGTAAAAAAAGATATAAGATCCCTCGAAAGAGGGATTTTTTATTTGTTTCAGAACTGATTCTTTATTATTATTACAGCCAGACATCGAAAAAGGCGGAAAATAATGCATTTCATAGATTCACACAACATATTCATCTTCCTGATCCAGCTCTTCGTTATACTTCTCCTGACCAAGATCACAGTCTTCATGTTCAGGAAATGGAAGCAGCCGGCGATCACTTTCGAACTTCTTATCGGGCTTCTGCTCGGACCTACTGTGCTGGGTAAATATTTCCCGAAGCTGCACGATACGCTTTTTCCTCCTGACCTTATCCAGAAGAACATGCTGGAAACAATATCGTGGATAGGAGTTCTTTTCCTGCTTCTTGACGTGGGCCTTGAGATCGACTTCTCGGTTGCATGGAAACAGAGGGGAAAAGCGCTCGTGATCTCGGTTACGGACATTGTCATTCCGATGGTCGTGGCTTTTATCCCCTCCTACTTTCTGATCTCAGACAGCTTTATAGTAGATCCTGATAGAAAGATCATTTTCTCCCTTTTCATGGCGGCGGTGATGACGATCAGCGCCATGCCTGTGGCGGCAAGGATCCTTCACGAGCTCAATCTATTAAAGACGGAAATGGGTTTTCTTACAATGTCAGCCCTTGCGATAAACGATATAATCGGATGGGTGCTTTTCACAATAATACTCGGTCTTTTCAGCAGCGCGGCCGTAGAATACGGCAGCATAGCAGTGATACTTATATCCACGCTCGGATTCGCTCTGTTCGCTTTAACTTACGGAAGGCGCATTTCCACTAAGATCGTAGATTATTTCAGGTCGATGGGTATGCCTGAGCCTGCAACCTCATTCTCTTTCATGTGCCTGACGGGACTTCTTTTCGGTGCTGTGACGGAACTGATCGGAATTCACGCGCTTTTCGGGTTCTTTATTGCAGGGATCGTTATAGGAGAAGCTAAAGGCCTTAACGAGAATTCCAGGCACATCATCTCTCAGATGGTCCATGCTTTCTTCATCCCGGTCTTTTTCGTCAACATCGGACTTAAGCTCGATTTTATTGCGGACTTCGACCTTTTCCTGGTCGTTCTGGTGTCGGCAGTAGGCATTACAGGCAGATATCTGGGAGCCTGGATGGGAGTGACTTTCACGAACGTCTCCAAAGCTAACAGGGACCTCATCTCAATAGCCCACACTCCCGGCGGAATGATGGAGATAGTCGTCGCCTTCCTCGCTTTTGAGGCCGGACTGATCACATCGCCTGTCTTCATAGCCATTGTTTTCGGAGCCATATTCTCATCCGTGATCATGGGACCGTGGATGAGGAACGCAATTTCAAGAAGAAAAGCGGTCAGGGTCACAGATTATATCGACCGGAGGACCGTAATACCTTACATGCTTTCACTGACAAAAGAAGCTGCAATAAAAGAACTTGTTTCCAACCTCTATCCGGATATAAGGCCGGAACATGCTGAGGAAATTGCGGGAACCGCTTTTCAGAGGGAAGAGGACTTCGGAACAGCCCTGGGACACAATGTTGCCATACCTCACGCCAGGACTCCGCTGGTCAGAGAACCGGTCATCGTTTTCGGAAGATCCAAATACGGGATCGAATGGAACGCGCCCGACGGTCAGCACGTTCATTTTATCTTCTTCCTTGCAACCCCCTGCGATGTGAAAGACATTCATGTCCAGATCCTTTCAAAAATAGCCGGAGCCATGAAGCCTGAACAGGGCAGAAAGACGCTTGAAACGATAGAGAAAGCCGATGATATGTGGCCTGCACTCAAGGACATTCTTGAAAGCGTAAAATAAAAAAGGGCGGTCAATCCGCCCTTATAATCTGACACGAAAATTCCTATCTGCCAGCGTTCCCGCCGATATTTATCGTCTTCGCGGTTATTACTTTCGTGTCGTTAACCGCGGCGACATAATAGAACATTTTTGTTCCGGTCAATGGACCTGTCCATTCTGTTCCGTTGAAGACGCCCGTTTCGTCAAGAATGAACGTGCCGTAAGGATCAGCGGACGAATATACCAGATATCCGGTCGCTCCAGTTACGGCGTCCCATGTAATGGTCACATCAGATGCACCGACGGCAAGGGCAAGATTGGCAGGAGCTTCGACCGGTATCCTGTACTCCCAGTTAAGGTAAGGATATCCGCTGTTGAGGCTGGTATGCATATTCCAATAATCGTCAGTTCCGTTGACTGATTCTCCGTAGAAATCCCAGCCTGCGCTTGTGAAAATACTCATAGTGCACATTTCGG
Source organism: Candidatus Delongbacteria bacterium (assembly GCA_036721445.1). Taxonomy (GTDB): domain Bacteria; phylum UBA4055; class UBA4055; order UBA4055; family UBA4055; genus UBA4055. The sequence continues at coordinate 13,406 of DAIMKZ010000016.1, read as the reverse complement.
CGTTTGAAAGACCTGTTGCAGTACTGGCAACACCGTTACCTGACTGTTCGGAGGTCTCAGTGTTCCAGAAATTGCCGTTCATCACATATCCGGTACCTATTGATGCGACAAAACCTCTGTCGGTCAGATCTGTACCGTCGACGTGCTTAACACTTCCCGTTGAATAGCAATTGTTAATTATTCCCGAATAATTCTGACCTACAAATCCTGCAAGGACTGTTAATGTTCCCGATAGTCTTTTGACATCCGACAGACTATAACAGTTATCAATTTCACAAGCCGTATAGTTCTGTCCGATCAGTCCTCCAATATAATTGGAACCTGAAACAATTCCTTTTGAAAATGAATTATAAATTGCCGATGAAACGATACTCCTTCCTGCAATACCACCGACATATGTTGTACCTGTTACATTTCCGATTGCCGAGCATCTGATTACCGTTGATGAATTATAATTATAACCTACGATACCTCCAGAGTAGGTACTTCCTGCGGTTACTGCTACGTTACTTGTACAGTCGGATACTAACGATCCATTATTATATCCTGTCAATCCACCTGTAAAACTGGCTCCGGTTACCTGACCGTTACTTTTACAATCATATATTTCAGAAACATTAATATAACCTGAAAGAACGCCTGTATAATTTTGATTACTTGTTATGCTCGCATTACTTAGTACAATATTTGAGACCGTACTGCCCTGGGTGTATCCGAAAAGGCCGTTGTAAGTTGTTGTTCTGTTGATGAAAATGCTATCAATAAAATAATCTTGACCGTCGTAATTACCTGTAAATTTGGTAGTAGAATTTCCAATCGGAGTCCATCCTGCGCCGCTGTCCCATGTAGATGTTGCGCTTGCGTCAATATCGGCTGTCTGAAGGAAATTATAGCTGAGGAAATTCCTAACTGCATCAAGTTGAGTCAGGTTCGACACGAGAAACGGTTCGTCGGAAGTTCCGATACCACCGGCGAAAGGAGAAGGATTGTGAGTTATGCCTTCCCAGCTCAGGAAAGGGTAACCGTTATTTTCAACTGCATTTATACCCCAAATATCTTCAACACCGTTCGCAGATTCATCCTGGAAATCCCATGTCGCATCAGTGAAAATCGATAAAGTCCTCATTTGATCTTTAGTCAATCCTGTTGCGTTCCCTGCTGATGTTGACTGTAGCGATGTAACTGTATTCCAGAAGCTGTTTGACATTGTTCCTCCTGATTGAGCTCCCAAAAAACCCTTGTCTGTTGGATCAGTACCTGTCTCGTAAACGATCTGTCCAAGCGAATAACAGCTGTTAATATCTCCTCTGTAAAGCCTTCCGCAAAATCCACCGAAATTTATTGTCTCAGAGTTTCCGTCAAGTCTTGTAACGGTCACATCAGAATAACAGTTGCTCACAGAACTTCCGACATCCTGCGAATAACCCATGAATCCTCCTACCCTGTAACCGGTAGAATTTACCGAACCATTGGCATAACTGGCTCTTATTGTTCCGCGGCTGGTTCCGACAAATGCGCCCGTCTCGTTCCCGCCGGTAACATCGGCATTTTCGAGGCCGAGATCTTTTATCTCACTTCCTGATAGTGTCGATCCGAAAAGACCGACATAGGTGGTTCCCGGTCTGTAAACATAAAGGTTCGATACTGTATGACCGTCTCCGTTGTATTTACCCGCAAATGAAGTTATAGGTGCCCATCCTGCGCCGCTGTTCCATGTCGAAGTTGCAGAAGCGTCTATATCTGCCACCTGAATAAAATGAGCTGTCAAATAGTACCTCACCGCATTAAGCTGGTCAAGTGTTGCTATCTGATATGGATTGCTTTCCGTTCCGGAACCGTCTGCGAAAGCGTTGGCTACATCGTTGATAGTGTACTGAGTTGCAGCGTTTATCGTATAAGTAGCTGTTCTCGGTGAGGATGCGGTATTGAACACCGCTCCATCCACTTCCACCCAGCCGAGCGTTTTCGGTTCTTCTTCAACTACTATTTCTTCGTCATCCTCAGAAACGATCTCTCTTTCAAAGCTTTTAGCCGACTGCTTATCTGCCAGCTTTACATTTCTGACTCCAGGTATAACATCCTCACTACCTGAACTTTTTGCGGTCTCGTATTTCCAGACTTTCAGATTAGCCAGCACATTGCCGTTATCTTCATTGGAAAGCCAGCTTGTTGTAACCTGACGGGTGCCCGAGAACGCGTTGGAAGTCTGCACGTCCCACTTTCTCCAGATACCCTCGGAGCCGTAAAGAACGACTTCATTCCCGTCTCCGGTATACCTGTAGACCGTTACAGTTCCCAGATCAGATCCTGTATTATTTATCGAATAGCCGATGCCGCCGAAAGAATTAGTGCCTGTTCCTACAGTCCTTGCGGCTTTTGCTGTGCCAACGATATAACCGTTAGTAGATTCGCCTGAAACTGTTGCCGTCGTTCCGAGCTCGAAAGTGCTTGTTCCGGTAAGAACGCTGCCTTTTGTGAAAGTTATATTATTCGTCAGAACAAAGCTGTTTGTGTTGTTCGCGATAAGTACGTTCCCTGACGGTTTGTTGATCACGACATTCGGGAAAGTATATATATTTGTAACTGTATCCTGAGATGAACCTACAAAACTCACCTTCGAAGTCGGAAGAACAGTGATCTGCCCCAGCTTCTCATCCACACCGTCCTTTACAAGAGTGTTTTTTAAATTTCCGTAAACATTGACGTTCACATTCCCGAATGATACTCTGGCGTTGGGACCGATGGTTATACCGGCCGAATACAAAAACGATATCATAGCCAAAAGAACCAGCAGAATATTTTTTTTCATAACCCCTCCATATGTGCGGAAAACATTTTCATAATTTCCCATTTATTTAATTTACACAGAAAATACGCATTTTCAAAACATTTTTCTGTGACGGGTTTCACAATTTTTATTTTATTTCAAAAATTTTTCTATCATTTCTTCGAGTCTGGAAATTCTTTCATTCTGGCTTACTATCTCTTTCTGTTGATCTTGCACTGCTTTGATCAGAACCGGCGTCAGTTCAGCATAATTTATTCCAAGTGTTTTATTTTCATCTTCGCCTATATTGACGACTTCCGGAACGATATCGAGCAAATCCTGAGCTATCAGCCCGACCTTTCTTCCTCTTTCAGCTTTATCTTTCCAGTAATAAGTAACAGGTCTCATTTTCATAAGAGTACCAAGCCCGTATTCCATATCTTTAACATCAGACTTCTGTCTCTTATCCGAAGTTTGGATCACTCCGTTCGTTGCATAGATATCATCCCAACGCAGAGTAGAAGTACCAAGATCGAAAGTATTATCTGATATTGGACGTACGAAACCGGTAGATAGATAAGGAATGCCTCCTCCTATAGGATTATATCCCAGATACATCAGCGGTCCGTATGTACCGGCATCGTCTTCAGCCCACCACTCAAGCCTGTTATCACCGCCGTCGTATTTCATGGACATATTATAAGTGCCGTCATTGTCTTCAGCAAGAATAATTTCCGCATCATCTCCGCTTGCAGCTTCGTTCGGAGCTATCATTAAAGACCCTAATGTAGTACTGCCTACTATAAAAGTATGACCGTTCTTTTTTACTTCAAATGCGTTCGATCTTAATGAAGAAGAGGCTCCGTTGCCTACGACAAACAGCGGATCTGTACTTATCCAGGCTGTCGAATCACCTTCGATCTTGTTATATCTTCCTGTGACAAAAGAATTATATGACAATGCGGTAGTATTATTTCCGGTTGCGGTAGAATAAGTCCCCCTGGTCTTTGAATACGATCCCATCACTGAAGAGAAATTCGCAAGAGATTTTGAACCGAAACCCATGGCTGTTGAGTAATTTCCCGACGCATAAGCATATGTTCCCAGCGCAGAAGAATATTCACCCCATGCTTCATTGAACATACCAAAGGTTACTGCTCCCAATGCAACAGCTCTTGACACGCCTCCAATACTCACAGAAGCCTGTTCCGTAGCGTATGTGGCAACTCCAAATGCACACGAGTTATTGCCCCTTGCTTCAGCAAAACAACCCGCCGCAATTGAATTCAAACCTGAAGCTATAGATCCGTTTCCGATTGCTGAACTATTCTCACTGGATGCAATAACAGAATCTCCTGCTGCAAAAGAATTCGCTCCTTTAGCTTCAGATTTATAACCTATAGCTGTAGAATACTTACCTGATGCCTGACTTTGATAACCGGACGCAAAAGATGCCTGCCCCACATTGTTTGGATCGGTTATCAGTACATGACCTACTCTAAAAGCGTTCTTCTGTTTGTACCACAGCATAGTAGAGTCGTTAACTGTCTCAAAATTTTCACTGTTGGATACTTTCATTAAATTACCGCCGCCGGACTTCGCTGAAGAGATCTGATCATTAACCTCGAAGTCTCTGCCTGTTCCGGGATTAACGTTTGCGGTAATACCGTCTTTCTTTATGCTGAAGATCTCGTCGCTGTTATCGGACGGATTATAAAAAATAGCTCCTTCATCTGTCGCGACCTCAAACACTTTGCTTTGCGATTTCTCACCTTTTGAAGCTGAAGTTGTAACGCTGAAAGATCTTGACAATCCTTTCGTGGCATCATTCTGGATATACGCTCTGATACCGTCCGTGCTTATCACCATTAAAGTGTCTCCGCCGTTCAGTACTCGAAGCCCGTCTGTCGATATATCAAGAACCTTATTATTTGACGCGTCCTTTACCTCGAACAAAGTTTCGGCCCACAGCAAAGCCGTAAAAATTACCATGATAAATGAAAACAGCTTTTTCATGCCGCCTCCCTTACTTTTTATTTAAAATTTTCTTTAAATCTGAAAGTTCTCTTCTCAATTCCGCTATCTCATTTTTTAACTCTTCGTTGGTTTTATTTAAGCTCTCGATACTATTTTGCTGATCTTTTACAGCTTCTACCAGCAGGGCAGTGATCGGAGCGTACTGCATAGTAAAATATTCTCCTGTGTCATCTACAACTTCAGGTAAGTATTTTGAAGCTTCCTGAGCTATAAATCCTATCCTGCGACCTTTCTCATAAGTTTCAGGATCGCTCCATTCATAGAAAACACCTCTTAAATTATTCACAATCCTTAATGGATAGCTGATTTCTTGAATATTCTTTTTCAATCTTTCATCGCTCAAACTATTCCATGCGTAATCACCGCCACCGCGTCCGTTGACGTAGAAAGTGTATCCTGACGGGTTGTCGCCTGAGTTACCGTTGATCACAACTCTGTTAGCAGAGAAATCTCCATAGATTAGAGGATCAGCAGTGCTAGTATTGTCAATATATAACTTGTTTGAACCTGTCTCATTATATCCTGAATAATAACCTATGAATACATTACCTATACCTGAGCTGTTATTGTAGCCAGAATAATTTCCAAGCATCACATTGTTATCTCCGGACAGATGCAAACCTCCTGCATAATAACCGAACATACAATTATTATTGTATACTGTTGAACCGGTAATACCCCTGCCTGCAAGATAACCTATAATAGTGTTATAACTTCCGGTTGTGTTATTAAGACCCGCAGTATATCCAAAATAACTGTTATAGCTCCCCGTTGTATTATAAAGCCCCGCACCGTCACCGAAGAACGAGTTACCAATTCCGGAAGTGTTCTCATATCCGCTTTTAAATCCTACAAAAGTACTGTTCGTTCCGTTTGAATTATAACCCGACTGTTCTCCGATATAAGTATTTCTGAAAGAAGTTGAATTGTTTCGCCCTGCTTCATTACCTATGAATATATTCGACCATCCGCTTGTATTTGTCAGTCCGGCGTTATTGCCTATGAACACATTATAACTGCCGTCGTATATTTGTTCATAAATATCTAATTCTGAAACCGTATTTATACCGGCATTCAACCCCAAAAACAAATTAACAGAGCTGAAATCCGTATATCTGTTACCTGCTGTACCCTCGCGCATCTCAGTATTAAAGTTAGACACTTTTAAGAAATCCGTAGCTACACTTTTCTCCTTTGCTGCTGTCAGGCTTGACACTCCAAAACCGGAACCTGTATCGCTTATCCAGAACCTTGTACTGTCGCTTGTAAGACGCATAAGGTCAATTCCATTTCCTTTTGATGCCGATGTTGTGACGCTGAAAGAACGGGACAGTCCTTTTGAAGTACTTAGATTCGCCTTGATCTCATTCGAGCTGATCACCATCAGTGTATCGCCCTGGTTCATTATGCGGAGACCGTCTGTTGATACATCAAGAACCTTATTGTTCGAGGCGTCCTTCACTTCGAAAAGGGTTTCTGCGCTCAATGTCACGATCGCCGTTATAATAATAGTAATAAATCTTTTCATAATTACCGCCTTTTCAGGTTTAAATTTCATTTATTCAGCCTTTATTCTTTTCTCATCCTGATATTCAATACCCATGTCTTCAGGCAATTCATATGCAGCAGGATGGATATAATATCCTTTTTCTTCAGTTTTTTTATCTTTCTCCGCCTCGATACGGTTTTTCCGCGCATACATGTCGTTTCTTACTGCAGTTATCTGCCATGATACTTTCATGCCCGGTTCTCCGCCGGCTATTTCAAATCTGCCTGAAGAGATCTCTTTTGAAATGTACAGATCAGGAGCCGGAGACCCTATTGCAGTAAGCTGGTATCTGTAATCTGTGTTAACTGATTCGAACCAATCCGGAAGAACAACTTCAGCACTGCCGACAGAATTTAAAATTGCATTTCCATGGTATAAATTTGTCATCTGGTCACTTGATACTGTAGAATGTGAAAGAGTTTTATTTTCAGGGTCTAACGGGTGGTCTATTTTAACTTCATCAGAAGATTTTACGACATTCCCTGTAACATTGATATCCCCCGAAAAATAACCGGCATAATTAGTTGCTCCAGTACCTGTGGCATACCCGTAAACTCCGTAATTAGTTTCTGTTCCTCCTGAAGCATAACCTCTCACTCCCCTGGAATATGTCCCTGTGGATCTGCCCTGAAAATGACCTCCTACGACACTTTCATCGACATTTACTCCATACGAGGTATTTGGCTCTATACCGATACCGACATTCCCGTTAAGCCTGATAAGGTCGCTTGCGAAATCACCCCAAAAAAGAGGTGTGGTCGTATTTGAATTGTCTATATAAAGCTTATCTGAACCTGTCTCGCTGTATCCTGCGTCCTTTCCGATAAAAACATTTCCTGTTCCGCTCACATTGGAATTTCCGGCTCTGTAGCCGATCATGACATTATTGCCTCCTGTTCGAAGGCTGTAACCCGCTGAGGTACCAAAAAGTGAGTTTCCTGAATAGGAATTATAATAATAACCGCGACCTGCACCTGCGCCGAAAACGGAATTGTTGCTGCCGTTCTCATTACAGTAACCGGCACCTGAACCGAAAATGGAATTACTGTTCCCCCAGCTGTTGTACAATCCTGAGTTATCTCCTACAAAAGTATTACCCATTCCTCCTACATTTCCCCTTCCGCTGTTAAACCCGATGAACACGTTGAAATTCTCATTAGAATTATACCCCGCGTCGTTCCCTATGAACACATTGTTCGCACCTTCAGTATTCGTGAAGCCGGCATTATTACCAATAAAAACATTATTTTTCCCGTTGAGGTCGTAAATTGGAACAGTTGATTTTCCGGCGTTCAGCCCGATAAATGTGTTGTACCTGCTGAAATCAGTATATTTTCCTCCGAGAGAATCCTGCATTTTAGTCGTGTTGTCAGAAACCTTCAGAAGATTTGTTACAGCCCCTTTTGACGATACGCTATTCGTTGAGACACCGAATCCAGAACCATCATCGCTGATCCAGAATCTGGTGCTGTCACTAGTCAGACGCATGAGGTCGTTTCCGGTTCCTTTTGATGCTGATGTTGTAACGCTGAAAGAACGGGACAGGCCTTTTGAGCTGCTTATATTCGCCTTGATCTCATTCGAGCTTATGACCATCAGAGTGTCGCCCTGGTTCATTATACGGAGACCGTCCGATGAGACGTCAAGAACTTTGTTATTAGATGAGTCTTTCACTTCGAACAGTGTTTCTCCGCACAAGCTGAACACAGCAGCTAAAATTATAACAGAATATTTTCTCATAAATCCTCCCCGATTCAGAATGAGTTATGATTATCTCTCTCTTTCGCTTTTTGCTTCTTTTTCGTACATAGCTTCTATACTTCTTTCCTGTGATTTTCCGAAAACCTCAGGTGTCAGATAATATCCTTTCTCATTTTCTTTCTTTTCCGTAACGACCTGCAACGGATTAGCTTTTGCGTAATTGTCATTCCTGACGGCCGTTACCATCCACGATACTTTCATTCCGGGATTGCCGCCGCCTATCCCGAATTTTCCTCCTTCAAGTTCCTCTGATATAAAAAGTCCCGGAGCAGAGCTTCCTATACCTGTAAGCTGATACCTGAATTCAGCGTTATATGCCTCGAACCAGTCCGGCATTTGAACTGTCGTATTGCCTTTTTCATCAAGAACAACATTCCCGCTGTAAACATTTAACATCTCGCTGCTGGAAACCGATGAATGTGATAGATACCTGTTCTCTGGATCAGTTGGGTGATCCGATTTAAATTCTATATAGTCATTCGCGTACAAATTCCCTGTGACATAAACATTTCCGCTGAAATAACCTGCATAGTTCGTTGCGCCGCCTGATGCTGAACCATACACACCATATCTGACACCGCTGCCGGCTCCTGTCGCAGTACCTCTTACACCCATAATTGTATAGGTACCTGTTGCGGTTGCATTTCCATCAACTCCTATCCAGCCACCTTCACCTCTTACACCGACACCGTAGGTATCTGTAACATTGTGCCTGCCAAGAATTGCAGGCTGATCTGAAGATGTTGTCTCATCTACAACATGAAATTTATATGCCGGGTTTATGCCAACTCCAAGTTTGCCGTTGATCTTAACAATATCATTATCAAATTCACCGTATATGAGAGGAGATGCTGTATCGGAGTTCTCAATAAATAGCTTATTCGATCCAGTTTCAAGTTTTCCTGACTGATTACCTAAAAAGACATTTCCGCTTCCGGTCTGGTTATTCTTACCTGACTCGAAACCTATTAGAGTGTTAGAATTCCCTGATGATTTTGAATTCCCTGATTCTGATCCCAAATATGTATTCTTTCCACCGCTCAATTGACTCGAACCTGACCTGTATCCGACATAAGTATTGTCCTGACTGTAACCTTCATTGTTGTATCCTGCAAATCTTCCTAAAAATGTGTTATTTATCCCAAAATCATTAAAATAACCTGATCTACTTCCTATGAACACGTTATCAGATCCGCTTATGTTATTCATTCCTACTTGATCGCCTATAAAAATATTACCACTCCCGATCGTATTATAACTTCCGGTTTGAGTACCCAAAAATATATTACCTACACCCGTTGAATTAGTATAACCGCTGTAATGCCCTATAAAAATGTTGTATGAACCACTAGTGTTCGATTCACCTGACGAACTTCCCATAAGAATGTTGAAAGAACCGTCAATATTGTTATAACCGCTCCTATTTCCAAAAAACAAATTATCTCTTCCTAAAGTGAGGTTCGATCCGCTCTCATTACCTAAAGAAACATTATTGATCCCCCAATACGAATCAGGTTCTATATTTATGCCAGATCTCAATCCAAGGAAAATATTCTCCGGGCTGAAATCAGTATACCTGTTGCCAGCTGTACCCTCACGCATCTCGGTGTTAGCGTTGGTTACCTTAAGGAAGTCTGTCGCGACGCTTTTGCCTGCTGCAGTCTGACTGGCTACGCCGAAACCGGAACCTGTATCGCTTATCCAGAACCTTGTACTGTCGCTTGTAAGACGCA
>DAIMKZ010000016.1:0-3459 GCA_036721445.1 Candidatus Delongbacteria bacterium | reverse complement strand
ACAGTCCTTTTGAAGTACTTAGATTCGCCTTGATCTCATTCGAGCTGATCACCATTAGTGTATCGCCCTGGTTCATTATGCGAAGACCGTCGGTTGAAACATCCAGAACCTTGTTGTTAGAAGCGTCTTTTACCTCGAACAGGGTTTCTGCATAGGTTAAAAATGATAACGCCAGCAAACATACTATATATTTCCTCATAACCCCTCCTCAAAACCTTATCTTTTCTTGAGTTCCTCGATCTCCTTCTGCAGCGCTTCGATCATTTCTTTCTGATCCTGAATAGCTTTGAGCATAGGCGTGATCAAACTGCTGTAGCTGACAGTTTCCACTTCCCCGTTCTCGTTATAACTGACAAACGATTTGTTTATCATATCGACCTCTTCCGCTACAAGACCGTACTGTTTTGATTTCGACTCGTCAGACTTATAATTATAATTAACCGGTTTCAACTTGTAAAGCCAGCCTATATTTTCCATCGGACTTATATTCTCTTTGTATCGTTCTGAAGACGATACATACCCGATGTACCCGCTGCTGTCCACATACAGATCCCTGTTGGTCGTTCCTACGGCATAATTATAAGTCCCGGGTGCGTAAATTGAACCGTCAGAGTAGATCCTGAAGCGGGATACATTCGCATTTTTATCAATTATCCTGAAACTGCCGTCCGTTCCGGCTAATAAATCCCATCTGTTGACATTGGAAGTATTACCTGCCTGGATAGCGAAATACGCATCTGTGCCTCCGGTGTTCTGGATCAAAGCTGCAGGTACTGCCGAAGTTTCTACAATATGAAGCTTCCTTTCAGGAGCAGTTACGCCTAAACCCACTTTATCCGGAAAGTAGTTGCCAATGCCGCCGTTACCCCATCTGAAATAACTGCCGTCTGACCATATAGCCTCATCGCCTTTCACATAAACTTCGTCGTAAACTGACAGCGTCCCCGAGACTATAGCATTGCCGTTCTTTTTAACCTCGAAAGCATTGTTTCTTAACGAAATACTGGAGCCGTTACCTACTACGAATAAAGGATCTGTTTCCACCCATGTTGTCAGGTCGCCTTCCAGTTTATTGAACCTTCCGATCACGAATGAATTAAATGCCTGAGATGTGGTCGAGATATTCATAGCTGTTGAAAGATCACCTGTCGCCCTTACACCCTGCCCGATGGCAGTAGAATACCAGCCTTCAGCCTTACTTCCGAATCCTATCGCGGTTGAAAGATCACCGCTAGCTTCGGTAAAAAGAGAGCCGAAAGCTATTGCATTTCCTCCGCTTGCTGTACACCCTACTCCCATGGAGAATGAACTGTTTCCCGTTGCTTTTGAAACATTTCCTATAGAAAATGACGGCGATCCTGTAGCTTCAGCTTTAAAACCTATCGCGAAAGAATTACTCCCGCCTGATACGGATTCAGTTCCGGATGCGAAAGAATTATCACCCGACGCGACTGATTTATAACCGATAGCTGAAGAATACTTCCCTGAAGCCTTACTTTGATATCCGGAGGCAAATGAAGCCTGCCCCACTGAGTCAGGATCCGTTATTAGAACATGACCCACTCTGAAAGCATTTTTCTGCTTGTACCACAGCATCGTTGAGTCATTTACTGTCTCGAATATTTCCTCATTGGAGATCTTCATTAGATTTCCGCTTCCTGCTTTTCCGACGGAGATCTGATCGTTCACCTCGAAATCCCTGTTCAATGATGGATTGACATTAGCTGTTATACCTGTCTTGCTTATACTGAATATCTCGTCGGTGTTGTCTGTCGGATTGTAAAAAGTTGCGCCGTCGTCCGTCGCGATCTCGAAAACCTTGCCCTGAGCTTTTTCGCCTTTCGACGCTGATGTTGTCACACTAAAAGATCTCGATAAACCTTTTGTCGCGTCTCTCTGGATGTACGCCCTGATCCCGTCAGAACTTATCACCATCAGCGTATCACCTTCGTTCATTATCCTCAAACCATCTGTCGAAACATTAAGGACAGGATTATCCATAGCGTCTTTGACCTCGAAAAGCGTTTCGGTGAAGGTGATGGCTGAGAAAATAAGTAAGGCAGAGAATATAATTTTTTTCACGATCAGATCCTCTTATTTTTTTAATATTAATCGTTTTATTTCTTCAATCTCTTTTTTCAAATTTTCATTTTCGTTTTCAAGTATCTCTATTTTTGAATTAAGAGTTTTAATTGCATTAATCTGAGCAACGTATACAGGATGCAGATCCAAAGCAAGATATCCTTTATCATTCTCAGTAACTGCCTCAGGAAATATTTTCTGAACATCTTGAGCGCTAAATCCGTATGAATCAGTATCGGTTTCCTTGATATTCATTTCATTATTCTTTTTGTACTGGTACACTATTGGTTCGAGTCTAATAATCTCTTTTAGTCCTTTAGTATATTTCCCTTTCAGATCTTTTAGCCTCATATCAGATGATATCGTCCATGCACTGGATGAAGGTTTTGCGGCAGAATTGAGTGAAAGTTGAAGTAGGTATGATGGAGTACTTGTTCCAATTCCAATATATCCGTTCTGCAACATGGTCATTTTAGCATCCGATTCTAGAGGTACTGAACCGGATGAATTAGATGTGAACATTAACCTGTTTTCATTATCGTATCCTGAGAAATCACTATATATCCCAAAACGGTCATTAAAACCAGTTTCAAAAAAATCAACGTAGGGGGAGCCCGTCGATTCGATTCTGATATTGCCGTTTTTTATATGGATTATTTCAGATGGCGCATTCGTTCCTATCCCCACTTTTCCTACCGTATCTACAAACAAACCTTCATTTCCTCCGTCGTTTGAAAGATATTTACCACTCAGCCTGATATTCTGGGTTGCAGTATGATTTCCCAGATTATCTCCATGTGAAGAAACATAACTGCTGATGTAAGTACGAACAGCCTGCTCCGTCGGAACAGCGGTATTGCTGTTTCCTGACATAGCACCGTCAGTAGAAAATTCGTTTACAGATGTTCCAGAATCCAATGACAGACTACCAAGAACTCTTACAGTATTAGCAGACATATCTCCAGTGATAAGATCTCCGATATTCAGTCTGTTATTATAAGTCGATCCGCCAATATTACTGCCTATCAGTATGTTTCCTGAACCATGGAGCGACCATCCGGCGTTGTATCCAATAAGTACATTGTCGTCGTTGACATCTCCTGTAGCTGACATGCCTGCCCACGGCCCTATGCATACGTTCCTGTTCCCGTTGTTGTTCAGTCCGGTCCACCAGCCAACATAAGTATTATAACCTCCGCTTGTATTGAATTGCCCTGTTCCTGAACCTAAAAAAGTGTTTGCCTGTCCTGTTGTACTTTTTCCTGCTTTATCACCTATGAAGACGCTATTGCTTAAAGTATATGAAGTGCCTGCAAATCCAGCATCGTGTAACTTGTTCCTGATATAGTGGTGCTGCCTGATCCCCAATCAATGGTG
>DAIMKZ010000015.1:0-30191 GCA_036721445.1 Candidatus Delongbacteria bacterium | reverse complement strand
GGATATCTCTTTTTCTCGACAGTGATGTTCTTATTTTTTTTGAAATGACCGGTGATATCTTTAGCGCACAACTCTGCATTCTGAGCGGATCCTTCGGGGAATACCGCCGTTATCGCGTCACCGACGAATGCTGTAATGAACCCTCCGTTTTCATAGATCGAACTTATGACCGGTCCGAACACGCCGTTGATGATATCTGAAAGAATCTCCGCGCCGTACTTCCCGTTCTTCATCAGCTCGCCGGTCATTTTCGTAAAACCTTTCAGGTCCAAAGACATTACCGAACCACTGATGGTTCCCGAGCCTTTGCCAGCTTTATATTTTTCAGCAATGAACTGAGGTATAAGATTTTTCATTCACATCCCCCGGTTTGATACAGAAAAAATAATCAACAGGAGGAGGAAATCAAAATAAAAAAATAATAATTAGAAGTGATATTTTAAGGTTTCTTTAAAAATCTGTCCCATCTGAAGTTCCCGTTCTCGTCCTTTGAGGCGTAGATGAGCACAGCCTTGCCTATGACGTCCTTTTCGTCAACAAAGCCGAAATCCCTGGAATCGTAGCTGAATTCGATATTATCACCGACAAGGAACAGCTTCCCTTCGGGAACGACGAATGTATTAAGGATGTATTCATCTGATAACTCAATTTCCGTTGAGTCTGCAATATTTTCTGAGTTATGCAGTACTCCGTCCACAAATACAAGGTCGTCTATCACAGTGACCGACTGGCCTTCAACGGCGGCGACTCTCTTTATCATATTATTCTCGCAGCCCGGATAATTGTCGTTATCGACAACGATTATTTCTCCCTGATTTATTGATCTGACGGCCGGGATCTTAAAAGAAGGCAGACGGAAGCCTGAATTGAGGAACGGCAGAAAAGCCCTGTTCGGCGTATTTGTTCCGTAAACCAGTTTGTTTATAAGCAGGAAATCTCCGGGCAGTATAGTATTGGACATCGAAGTTGAAGTAACTACATAGAATTCAAAGACGACAGCCTTGAAAAAGAGGATGATTACAAGAAGAAATAAAAATGATATGTAGCGGGGTTTATTCATCTACTTTAAGTAGAGCGAGGAAAGCTTCCTGAGGCAGTTCAACAGACCCTATCTGCTTCATTTTCTTCTTTCCTTTTTTCTGTTTTTCCAAAAGCTTTCTCTTTCTCGAAATATCGCCGCCGTAGCATTTGGCAAGTACATCTTTTCTTAAAGCTTTAACGGTAGTACGGGCGATGATCCTTGATCCTATTGCAGCCTGTATTGCGCAGTCGAACATCTGCCTCGGGATAATATCTTTGAGCTTCTTACATATCTTTTCGCCGTAATGATATGCCTTATCTTTATGAATTATCGCAGCGAGAGCATCTATCTTTTCACCGTTGAGGAGTATATCAAGCCTGGCCATTTCCGTAGGCTGATAACCTGCGAGTTCATAATCGAAAGAAGCATACCCTCGCGAAACCGACTTTAGCCTGTCAAAAAAGTCGAAGATCACTTCTGAAAGCGGAAAATTATATTTGAGGACCACTCTCGTTTCATCGATGTAGTCAGTGGCAATATAGACGCCTCTTCTTTCGAGGGAAAGCTTCATAATTGGTCCGATGTGTTCTGTAAGCGTGATTATCTGCGCATTGATGAAAGGCTCTTCAACGCGCTGAATGTCCCTGCTCATATCAAAATCTTTAGGGTTGTTGATTACTTCCATTTCGCCGGTCGTCATATACACATTATAAGTAACGTTCGGGAATGTATTTATGACTGACATATCGTATTCGCGCTCAAGCCTCTCATGGATGATCTCCATGTGCAGCAGTCCCAGATAACCCACCCTGAAACCGAATCCGAGCGCAGTCGAGCTTTCGGGCGTATATACGAGCGATGAATCGTTAAGCTTGAGCTTCTCGAGCGAGTCCTTGAGATCGTTATAATCCTCCGTGCTGACGGGGAAAACTCCCGAATAGACCATAGGCTTGATTTCCTGATACCCCGGGAGAGGATCGCGCGCGCCGTTCCTGACATGCGTGACCGTGTCTCCTACCTTTATATCATGAGCTGTTTTTGTACCTGTTATAAGATATCCGACCTCACCGGCGGCAAGAACATTTCTCTTTATCCTTTCGAGCTTTAAAATACCGATCTCTTCTACATCGAACTGCGTGTCCTGATTGAACATTTTGATCTTGTCGCCTTGCCTGATCGATCCTTCAACGACCTTAATATAAGCTACAGCTCCCCTAAACTGGTCATACATCGAGTCGAATATCAGCGCTTTAAGAGGTGTGTCGTCCGTCCCTTTCGGCGGCGGTATAACTGAGATGATCTTGTCCAGCAGCTCATCTACGCCCTCGCCTGTTTTCGCCGATGTGAATATGATCTCGGAATCTATACATCCGATAAGGTCTTTTACCTGATTGGCGACATGCTCGGGCTGAGCTGCGGGAAGGTCGATCTTGTTTATCACCGGTATGATCTCAAGGTCCTGCGCCATGGCCAGGTAAAGATTTGAAAGAGTCTGCGCCTCGATCCCCTGCGAAGCGTCAACCACGAGCAGCGCTCCTTCGCAGGCCGCAATACTTCTAGATACTTCATATGTAAAGTCTACATGCCCAGGCGTGTCGATAAGGTTCAGGATATATTCCCCGCCGTCTTTTGATTTATAAGCCATTGTTACGGCATGTGACTTTATCGTGATCCCTCTTTCCTGTTCAAGGTCCATATCGTCCAGTGTCTGGTTTTTCATCTCTCTGTCCGTCAGAGTTCCCGTAAGCTGCAGAAGCCTGTCTGCCAGGGTTGATTTACCGTGATCAATGTGAGCGATTATGCAGAAATTTCTAATATTATTTTTCATTTTTCCGTTCGTTGTTAGTTCCGCGCGAAATATAAGATTTAACACGCAATAAGTCAACAAACAAAAAGGGCTGCTTAAAGGCAGCCCTAAACAGGTATTTGTTAAAAGATTCAGGATTTAAGCGACTTCTTTACCGCATTTTCCGTGTTAAGATGTTTGACATGTTTTTCCTCATAGACTTTTGACGATACGGTTCCGTCCTTATTGATCGTTACGACAGTTCTTTTTCCGCAGCTTCCGCACCCCAGGTATTTTTTTTCCGGTGTGTTGTGGAGTTCTCCGATCTCCTCACCGCAGTACGCGCATTTGACCTTGATCTTGTCTTTCATGTCCGGCTCCATTTAAATTATTCAATGTACAACCCTCATGACCGTCTCTCAATATATAATTTAATGATATTTTTCAGTAAACCTAATGGAAAATCAAGAATTTTATAAAAAATATTTCACTGTTTTTTCAGAACGACAGAAAAGAAAAGCGCGCCGGCTATTGCTGTTATTATTCCTACAGGAAGCTCGACCGGGTAAAGTATTGTTCTTGACACAGTGTCGCATATAAGAAGAATAATACTGCCTGTGAGAAGGGAAGCCGGAAGTAACCGTCTGTAGTTCCTGCCGAAGAAAGATGATGCGATGTGAGGAGCTATTATGCCTATAAATCCTATCGGGCCTGTAACAGAAACTATCGAGCTGATCATTACGGAGGATATTATGAAAAGCATTTTTCTTGTTCCGTTGATATCTACTCCCCTTGATACTGAGATGTCGTCACCGATCGAGAGCAGGTTGAGGTCGTTCCTGAAGTAATAGAGAAGAACGGAACCTGAAACGAAAACAGCGGATATGAATAAAAGGGCATTAAGGCTTATAAGGTCTATGCTTCCCATTGTCCATCGGGTGATCCTTACAACACTGGTCTGATCGGTCAGGTATTGGACGAGAAGGATAAGTCCCGAGAAAAAGAAATTAATTACAACACCCGTGAGTATCATGTAATTCGTGTTGAACGATCTCCTGCCCGATGAGGCAAAATAAACTATAGTCACCGAAAGCAGTGCTCCGAGAAACGCTGCGAAAGAGGTAAGGAAAGTCCCGAGAAAACTTGATATAGAGAAAAATGAGATGAAAACAGTAACTCCGAATGACGCACCGCCGGCTGTGCCGAGAGTAAATGGTGAGGCTATCGGATTCCGGAAAAGTGACTGAAAGACCGCTCCGCACAAAGCGAATGTGCCTCCGGCTATTACAGCGGTAAGCGCGCGCGGCAGCCTTATTTTAAAGATGATCTCATTCACAACTTCCGAACCTGCAGAATTAGCAGCTCCCAGACCGGGACCGGATGCTATGTTGATCACGAAGAATACTAGAAACAAAACAGCCAGCAGTATGAAGTTCTTTGAAAAAGATCTCATAATTTTATCATAACTCTCTTTTTATCAACAGGATTCTCCATTGAAACGAATCCGACACCGTAAAGGGAGCTCACATCTTCTGAACTTACTTCACCGGATCTTTTTATAAATTCAATTTTTCCGTTCTTCAAAGCCATTATCCTGTCAGAATATTTCAGCGCGTTGTTCAGATTATGCGTAGCGTTCACAACAGTAATATTCCGGGTCTTTTTGATATTGATTATTAGTTCCGATATCTGACTGTCATAATAAGGGTCGAGGTGTGTAACAGGTTCATCGAACAAAATGATGCCTGTGTCCTGTGCAAGCGCCGAAGCAACGGCCACTCTCTGCCTTTCGCCAGAGCTCAATTCGTTCAGCTTTCGTGAGGAGAATTCAGAAATAAAAGTGATTTTCATGCTTTCCTCTACCTTAATACGGTCTTTTTCGGTAATACTGCTGAAAGCTGACAAATAAGGATATCTGCTGAACATTATCAGTTCTTTAACCGTAAAATCATTTGAAGGAAGCTGTGAAGTATAAGTTATCTCTGAGGCCAGCTGTTTTCCTGTACACACTGTGATATCCTGTCCCGATACATGAACTGATCCTGAAGTGAACGGAACTATTTTGCATAGTGATTTCAGAATAGTGCTTTTTCCTGCGCCGTTCGGACCGATAAGAGATAAATATTCACCTTCTATAACGTCGAAAGAAATACCTTTGATTATATGAAGTCCGCCCAGGCTGATATTCAGATTCTTTACTTTTATCATCTACATTTTTCTCACGATTAATATATCTGCGGCTGCGAGAATAAAGATCAAAAAAAGCAGGTGTTTCGAGAAAAGCTTCTTGTCGGGTGATATAAGTTTTGTATTTTCACCGATTCCTTTCCAGTCCAGAACATCCTGAAAAGTCTCAAGAAGAATATCAGAGCTGTCACCGTATTTCTCTCTCTGGTTGTTTACGGCAACCGTTTTTAATACGGAGCCTTCAGGGTCGGTAATTTTATAAAATCCTTCTTTCTTAAAAATAAATTCGGACGAAAGTTCGTGCTTTCCGGGATAATACTGCTCCGAATTTTCAACCAGAGCGAACTTTGTCTCCATTTTCAGCTTTTGTCCGACAGTATAAACATTACCTTCAGCCGTTTTGTTTCCGGCAAGATATAAAAGAGTATTGAATATTAATGGGACAGCTATTCCGTTCTCAATAATGTTTGAACTGCTTGTTTCAAGTCCGGATGTCATCAGGATTATTCTGCCTTCACCGTGTTTTTTCTCCATAAGAAGCGGATACCCGCCTGCTTTCATGATAACTTTCCATCCGAGAGCTTTGAATTTATACATGTTATATACTTCGACGCTGCCTATGCCTTTAAAATTTTCATCAAAGACGTTTCTGAAAATTTCATGCTCGGGTTCGGTTATTTCCGCATTGAAGAATGAGCTTTGAGGGTTTACGTATCCTTCTGCCTGAGGCAAAGCAAGCTGAGGCGCAAGGTTCGAGCTGTAATCGTTCATGTTGAATCTGCCGCCCGCGGAAATAAAGACCGATCCTCCCTCAGAAACATATTTGTTTAAAGCTGAAGACAGATATGAGCTGATCGCAGGGATCTCAGTGAGAAATACAGCATTATAATCTTCAAATCTGAGCGATGCAAGGTCATCCGTGTCGTAATTTTCTCCGGACAGCGAAGTGTTTTTTTCTGCGGATATCAATGCCGAAATGCTCTTAACTGCAGCTGAAGCAGGATCCCCGGCTATCAGTATTTTTTTCTCCGCCGATTTTGAAATAACGAAGTAATAATTATTGTTGGTCGTGTTAGCATTATCTTTTATCAGTCCGTTTATCAAAATGGACCGTTCAGCTGCTGAAGGCACATTTATGCATATTTTCTTTACAGGGTTGTCTTTAAATTCGACGGGAGCCGAATAAATTTTCTGACCGTCAGAGAACATGTCCAGCGAAGTGTTTCCGACGCCTGACGCCAGTGAAAATGTGATCTCGTTATCTCCCGAAATGAATGCAGAATCGATAGAAATGTCGTCAGTGATATCTGAACCGAAAATAACAGCCCTTCTGAAATATTCCGAAGCAGTAGAGATATCCTGATCGATATTCAATCTGCCGTCAGTAAAAATAAGGAGAAGCCTGTTAGCATCGGAATATCCGCCCAGCACAGAATCCGCCTGTGAAAGAAAATCACCGAACGGTCTTTCGCTACCGTATATCCGTGTTTCGGAAATAAATTTAACAGCTTCTGCCCTACCGCCTTTGAATTTCCTTTCAGGATCGGATGTGAAAATATAGAAAATACCGTTGTTATCTGATCCCGCGACCGTTCTTAGAGCGGTTTGTGAGGCATTTGTGAATTTGTCCGAATTGTTTGAAACGTCCGCCATGGACGGTGATGAGTCGAGGTAGATCGCCGTTACATTTATTTTTGACGGATCAAAAGACGAATTTTCACCTGTAAACGGTCCGGAAAAAAATAATATGAGTGCCGATATCGAAAGAGTTCTTATTATGAGCAGAATGATATCTTTCAGTCTTGTTCTGATCCTCACTCTTTCTGATATTTTCTTGAGTAGAAAAACAGAGCTGAATAGCATTCTTGTGGGTTTCTTTTTGAAGATAAGATAAATTACGAGCGGTAAGATCGCAGCGGGTAAAAAGCTGAGATATTGCGTATTTTCGAAATTCATTATTCCCCGTCATTTTTTCGAATGTAGAATTTAAATCAATTATTTAAAAAAAACAACTGCGGTGATGCGATTATATCGATAATTTTATTATAATTTTTTTTCTTGTTTTTATATAAAGGTATAAATATATTTGGTTTCTTCGAAGGGTCAGAAGATCCGAACTGCAAAAAATTGAAAAGCCGGGAGTTTAACTAATGAATAACGAAAGGAAGATACTTGAACTTAAACAGAAAACTGAACTTGCTGAGCTTGGCGGAGGCGAAAAGGCGATAGCGAAACAGCATTCGAACGGCAAACTGACAGCGAGAGAGAGGATCGATATTCTTCTGGATCCTCACAGTTTTTACGAGATCGACAAACTCCGTACCCACACATGCACAGAATTCGGGATGGAGAATAAGAAATTCTACGGGGACGGGATAGTAACAGGCTACGGTAATATTAACGGCAGGCTTGTTTTCGTGTATTCATTCGATTTTACAGTTATAGGCGGAACCCTTTCAAAAACAGTAGGTGAGAAGGTTTCCAAGATAATGGAAATGGCGGCAAAGGTCGGCGCTCCGGTCATAGGTATTAATGACTCCGGCGGCGCAAGAATACAGGAAGGAGTTGACGCACTTGCCGGTTATACTAATATTTTTATCAAGAACATACTCTATTCCGGCGTGATTCCGCAGATCAGCGCTATTGTCGGACCGTGCGCCGGTGGAGCGGTTTATTCTCCGGCACTGACTGATTTTATTTTCATGGTGAGAAAAACCGCTTACATGTTCCTTACAGGACCAAAGGTAGTTGAAGAGGTGACGCACGAAAAAGTGACCGCCGAAGAACTGGGCGGGGCTGATGTTCACGGTAAGAAAAGCGGTGTTACACATTTTACATACGATGACGAGAAAGGTCTTTTTGAAGGAATAAGAACACTTGTCGGATTCTTACCGCAGAACAATACTGAGGAATCTCCCGTATCGGAAACAGGTGACGACCCGTTGAGGCCGTGCCAGGAGCTGAACTCAATAGTTCCGGAAAATCCGAATAAACCTTACGATATGAAAGATGTTATAACAAAAATTGTCGACAACGGAGTCTTTTTTGAGGCGCATAAAGACTGGGCCCAGAACATAATCGTAGGTTTCGCCAGACTGAACGGCAAGAGCATCGGCATAGTGGCTAATCAGCCTAAGGTCATGGCCGGTGTTCTGGACAGTAACGCTTCCGTTAAAGGAGCAAGGTTCGTGAGGTTCTGCGATGCTTTCAATATTCCGGTCATAACATTCGAAGATGTTCCGGGATTCTTACCAGGCACCGCACAGGAATTCGCCGGGATAATTGATCACGGCGCAAAACTGATGTACGCTTACGGCGAAGCTACAGTTCCCAAACTTACCGTTATTACCAGAAAAGCTTACGGCGGCGCTTACTGCGTTATGAACTCGAAACAGCTCAGAGGTGATATTATTTACGCATGGCCTTCAGCGGAGATAGCTGTTATGGGCGCGGAAGGAGCAAGTAAGATCGTGTTCGCAAAAGAGATAAAAGAAGCTTCCGATCCTGACGAAATGCTGAAGCAGAAGATCGAGGAATACAGAGACAGATTCGCCAATCCTTATGTTGCGGTCGAAAAAGGTTTCATCGACGATATAATCGTACCTGAAAACACAAGGTACAGACTTATAAAAGCTCTCGAAATGCTCAAGAACAAAAGAGACGAAAATCCGCCTAAAAAGCATGGGAACATCCCTCTTTAATCATATAAAAATTAAGGAAAGAACGAATAGATGAAAAAGGCAGTTCTTATAATAGCAGCAGTAATTTTCGCAGTATCTTTGAGTGCCTCAGAGATCACAGACCGGCGTGATGAAAGATTCACCGTTATTGCGGACAGTATTCTCGGACAATATACAGATGCGGAATTTAAAACAGCTGTGCTTAAAACGCTCCAGAAAAGTAATGCGACAAATACCGAGCTCTTCATAAAGGAACTCGAGAAGATCAGGAAAGGCAGGGTCGAAGAGGATGAGAAAAAGTTTGGTATTGAAAATATAGAAAAAGAATTCAAACCCGGCATGGACGGATGGGGAGTGGCATCAAGCGGAATAGTAGTTGTATTTATAGGTCTTGTGTTAATTGCTTTCGTAGTGATCATGTTCAATTTTGCTCTTAAAGAAAGATCTTTTCCGAAGAAGAAGGTCAAGAATAAACCTGTCCGGCCTAAAGCGGCAATTGACAAGACGGAACCCGTTCCTGTGCCTGAAGATCATCTTGTCGCAATATCAGCGGCTGTCGAGCTGTATTTCAGACTTTATCTGCAGGGAAGACCGGTCGGTACGGCGGCATCTACACAATATAGCGGAACATGGAAAAGCGGCAACAAATACGGTATTAGAAAAAATCAAAGGTAGGGGATATGAAAGAGATTAAGCTTGAAATACAGGGAAAGGAATACCAGGTAAAGATCGAGGATTTCGGCCCGAAAGAGGCAACAATATCTGTTAACGGAACTACTTATTCTGTAGGACTGAAAGATCTTGGTGAACAGATAATCATCGAACACGCGAACTTTACAGCCGCTTCCTCCGCCAGACCTCAGCCGGCGCCTCAGGCATCTACTCCGGTGCCGGTATCCGCTCCTTCTTCAACCGGACCTGCTTCAGGCAGCTCTCAGGTTGTGGCGCCTCTGCCAGGTCTGATATTAAATGTTCTGGTCAAGACGGGAGACAAGGTCAATGCAGGACAGAAGATCATGATCATGGAAGCGATGAAGATGGAGAACGATATCACTGCCGGTATAAGCGGAACTGTCAAGACTTTGAATGTCAAGAACGGCGACAATATTTCCGAGGGTGACATTCTGGCCGTAATAGAATAAACAAGAGAGAATTGAACAATGGATACAGTAACACAACTGATCTCGAATACCGGTTTCGTAAATATAACGGCCGATAATATAATAATGCTGATAGCCGGATGCATTGCGATCTATCTGGCTATAGTTAAGAACTACGAACCGCTGCTTCTCCTTCCCATAGGTTTCGGAGTGATCGTCGGTAATATGCCTTATATGTCGGGACTTCCGATCGGAGTCTACGACAGCCTGTCAGCCGGAAATGCCCAGAACAGCGTATTCAGCCTTTTTTACTGGGGAGTTACGGCTGGGATATTCCCTCCGCTTATATTTCTGGGTATCGGAACCCTTACGGATTTTTCATCGCTGATATCAAGCCCGAAATCTCTGCTTCTCGGTGCTGCCGCTCAGGTAGGTATATTTCTTACTTATCTCGGAGCTCTCGCTCTCGGATTCAATCATCTTGATTCTGCCTCGATCGGGATCATCGGCGGCGCTGACGGTCCGACTTCGATATTCATAGCTTCGATCCTGTCACCGCACCTCCTCGGTCCTATAGCGATCGCCGCATATTCATATATGGCTCTAGTTCCGGTGATACAGCCGCCTTTTATGAAGATTCTTACTACAAAGAAAGAAAAGCTCATCAGGATGAAAGCTCCCAGAAAGGTTACAAAAAGAGAAAAGATACTGTTCCCGATAATCGCTTTCATTGTATCGGCTCTAATCGCTCCGGGATCGATCACTTTGATCGGTATGCTCATGCTGGGAAATCTTATCAAGGAAAGCGGCGTGACAGACAGACTGTCAAAGACCGCCGGCAGCGCCATACTTGATACCGCCACGATAATACTTTCGTTCTCTGTCGGCGCCAGCACACAGGCTTCAACATTCGTAACAAAAGAATCCCTTATGATATTCGGGCTGGGACTGACTTCCTTCTGTATAGCAACTGCTTCAGGGCTGATATTCGCGAAAATAATGAACCTGTTCCTTAAGGAGAAGATCAATCCTCTTATAGGAGCCGCCGGCGTGTCAGCCGTACCTGATTCTGCAAGAGTTGTGCATCATTTCGGTCTTCATTACGACAAGAATAATTTCCTTTTGGGGCACGCAATGGCTCCGAATGTAGCCGGCGTGATAGGTTCTGCCATAGCGGCAGGTGTTTTTATAGCCTTTTTCGCGAAATAGTCCGCTCAGACCTTTACTGCGTCAATAAAATGCACTGCTCTGATATTCATTCCGTTTTTTGAAAAATAATAATTCAGATATTCTACGCATTCAAAAGATGAACAGGCTATCTTATCATAGTTTTCAAGACCGTTCTTAACGCAGAATGACCGGGTTATGACCGATCTGACTTTCATGTTGGACCTGTCCAGAAGCTCTGTACAGCCGCAGTAACCGGTCGTTAAAGGCGGAACAGTTCCGCTTTTTTTGTACAGATAATCTACGAACTCAGCCGACTTTAAGCTGTTCGAGCATTTCGGGCAGCTGTGAAATATTATTTTCTTAGAATATTGCGGTTCAATTTCCTTAACATGATCAGTAAATATCTCGGTATGGTCTCTGACATCGAATCTTAGAGAGCCGTCATTATTCTCATTCATGTAAGATCTGAGCATGCCTGTAGCATTTGAGCATAAACTGGTCAGGAAAGATATCTCAACAAGCGAATTAAAAGCTTTAATGTTGGCAGACCTGTTATTAGAAATATTCTTCGAAAGTCCGGAGTATAATAAAGGATTTCCGCAGCAGACCTGCTGTTTAGGGATCACGGCTTCGATGCCTGAATTTCTCAGGATATTGACAAACCTGTCAGATGTTTCAGGATACAGGTACCTTCCTCCGCATCCTATAAAAACTGCGGTTCTTATTCCGGAATAGGCTTTAAGTTTGTGTCTCTTGCGGATACCGAAGAAATTCTTTTCAGGAATATCTGAAAATTCCGGGACCTGAAAACGGAACATTAATGAAGAAGACAGTATTTTAAAGAATTTAATTTTTCCTATACCCGACAGGAGCTTTTTTACTGAGCGTAAAGTTTTGAAATAAAGAGAATGATCAAAAGGAGAGAATAATCCGGACGTAAGAATATCCTTCAAACTGAAGAAACGGGTATTCGGCTTTAAGTTACGTTTAACAAGAGCCATAATGGAAGTATAATCGACATCTGCGGGACAGTAATCAAGACACTGCCTGCAGTCGAGGCATGAGAAAATGTGCGTTCTGATACTTTTCCCTGAAGTAAGTTCTTTATGCACAAGACCGCGTATCAGACTGATCCGGCCTCTTGCCGAAAATATTTCTTCTCCGGCCTCTTTGAAAACAGGGCAGATGATCCTGCAGTTGCCGCAGTTCGTGCATCTGTCAGCGAGCTCTTTTATAATAAAATCATTTTTCGGCACTCATCCGTCCTTTTATCAGGTCAAAAACATCAACGATATTCATCGATCCGTCGAAGAAAACAAGTCCTATGTCAAGATACCAGATGTTGTATCTGTTAACCTGTTCTTTAGAAAGCTTGACGAAATCCTTATAGGTCGTTACAATGATTTCACACTCTTTTTTCATCTCTGTGAGTTCATTATCGAACTTCCGTCCGTATCCGCAGTGATCTTTGAAGCCCTTTTTAAAGGCAGTATCGAATTTATCGAAAAATCTGAAAAAAGGTTCCGGGTCGGCGATACCGCAAAAGACCGAGATCTTTTTTGTCCTCAGTTCGTCAGGAGACATTACGGAAGTGCCGTTGGAAAGATGCTTGTATTTTATCTGAGAAAGAAAGACCGGTTTTTTAAACATTTTCAGGGATTTGATCTTCCTTTGAACAGATTCAGCTTCCGGACCTGGGATCTTTGTAAGGATAATAACATCGCATTTACTTAGTCTTGAAGGTGTATCTCTCAATATTCCTGAAGGAAGCAGCAGTCCGTTACCAAAAAATCTGTCATGATCCACAAGAACGATGTCGAGATGCTTTCTTATTTTTCTGTGCTGAAAGGCGTCATCAAGAACGAAAGCTCCGTATGATGTGCCCAGATATTTCACCGTGCTGACCCTGTCCGCGTCGCAGATAACATCCGCACCTGTTTTATTGAATATAGTAAGAGGTTCGTCCCCAGAAATACGGGCGGAAGTATTTTCATCGACTTTTACTCTGCCTCCGGAACTTCTGCCGTAGCCCCTGGTTATCACCGCGGTTTTTATACCATGATCTTTTAGCGCTGATACAATTTCAGTCACAACAGGCGTTTTCCCGGTCCCGCCGGCAGCGATATTTCCGACAGAAACGGTAAAGACCTCAGATTTGAAAGATGCCAATATTTCTGTATCGTAAAGATAATTCCTTATCTTCACGGTCAAATAATACAAAAAGGTGAACGGAAGCAAAAGGATCGCAAAGAACAGTGGAATGTGGTTTTTATTTTTAATGCTCATGATAGCGGCTTAAATTTACTTTAGCATATACCAGTCAAGTTCTGCAACGATAGAACCTATATAAACTTTCGTTTCCATTTTAACAGGCATTTTCTTATCATCGGCTGTAAGCCAGACCAAGACCTTTCCGTCTTTTTTGAAAACACCTCCGTCTGCCATAACAGGTTCAACAACCCAGCATTTGAATTTACCAGCCCTGACTTTGACTGTCTCGGTTCTGTGGACTATGACCTTAATGTCATACACTTTTTTATTGTCGGTCGCCGGGATGATGATCTCCTTTCCAACGTTCAGATCGAGAGTTCTTACATAAAAGAGAGCCGAAAGAGGGTCCATCACATTCTGAGGAATGTCAATTGTGGCCTTTCTAGTTTTTTTCCCTTTCCTTTCGCTGATATAATCGGCTTTAAGGTTGATCTGATCGTAATCTATGACCGTGTCGTCTTCATAGCTGCCTTCCCTCAAATGTTTTTCGAACCTGAGAGAATGCATGTTCTCCTTGTCGAAATAGGAGGCTGTAGCGTCTCTTACCTTAAATATCCAGTTGAAAGCGTTACGGGATCTTGCAGTGGTCACGAATTTAAAAACATCTTTTCCCTTAAAGTCCGATTCTTCATGAACTTCTATGGTCGCGTAGCCGGCAAGTATTATTCCGTAGCTTACAGCGAAATGAAGGAATTCCCCTCTTTGAAAAGGTAAGGTTTTTTTCTGCATTGTTTTCTGGGTAAGAGAGTCCTGCGCAAAGACGCTGAACGGCAGAAGAACAAGCATTAACAAATTGAAAAATTTCATCTCAATTTTACGAGACAATGGCTCTTCCCCCGTCGGTTTTTACGACTTCGGCCAGTTTCGGCCCGTTGAATATATCTTTTTTTGTTAGAAAGGAAAGGAGCATAGAAATATTAAGGCCTGAAAGAGAAGATATTCTCTTATCGGAAGAGGCTATCTTTTTTGAGGCGATGAAACAGCTGCCGCCGGGAAAGTCGGTAATTATCAGGAAATGATCTTCCGGACAACTTTCAGTTATGGTCTTAATCCTTTCGGTCATATCATGTGTGGATAGGCCGTCATTAGATAAACAAAACACGTCACCTTCCTTCGTATCGCCGATTATCTTCCGGGCTTCTTCTATCATGGCTGTACCAAGGTTGCCGTGCGTTACTATTAAAAGTCTGTTCCTACTCATAGTCCTTATCGAGGTATTTATTGAGTTTCTCCTTTCTTTTCATCTTCTTCATCAGAAGCTTATTGAATTCTGCCGCGGCATTATATCCGTATACTTTCAGATGGTGGTTGAGAGCAATTGTCTCTGCTATCACTGTAATATTCTTACCGGGAAAAATAGGAAGTTTTATCCTCGGTATCTCCACTTCGAGGATCTTTATGCTGTCATCTTCAAGTCCCAGCCTCTCGTATTCGATCTCTTTTTTCCAGTCTTCGAGCTGAATTACCAGTTCAACTCTTTTTTGTACTCTTATTGCTCTCGTCCCGAATATCTCCTTGACGTTCAGTATTCCAAGTCCTCTGATCTCCATAAAAGGAGTATATTCTCCTCCGCTTTTGCCCACAAGGACGTTTTCGTCTTTTTTCTGTATCGTCACGACATCGTCTGCAACAAGTCTGTGCCCTCTTTCAACAAGATCCAGTGCTATCTCGCTTTTGCCTATACTGCTCCTTCCCATGATCAGAAGGCCGGTCCCGTAAACATCCACCAAAGTTCCGTGTATCTGGGTCGACGGCGCAAAAAAATCCTCGAGGTATGATGTGATCTCGCCGTAAACTTTCTGAAACGGTTTTGTAGTTCGGAATATGGGTATTCTCTTAAGAGCGCAGTCGTCAATAAATCTCTGATCTATCTTTTTCCGGCCCTGAATTATGAATGCGGGAATGTCGAACTCGCATATTTTCTTCATGTCGCGCGTGTTTTTTGCATCGTACTGGTCGTTAATAAAACTTATCTCCGTCGATGCGAGAAGCTGAAGGCTCGTGCTGTTGAAATCCTTGAAGTACCCGGTCAAAGCAAGACCAGGTTTGTTCAGGATCGAATTGACGATCGATCTTCCGTTCGAGTAGTTGTTGTCTGAAACGGTCTTCAGGTTTATCATATGCTGAATATGCTTTATGAACTGAGAGACCGGAAGAGTTCTGTTCATTATAAAAACTCCCATTAGATATATCCTGTAAAATTTAAGTACGAACGGCCGATAATACAACATAAATAATTAATTTATTATTCGAATAAAATTGATTTGTAAAAAGCTCGAAGTATATTTAAATTGCAACAAATCTGGAGAAGTAAGATATGAGCGACGGCAGAATAGAGGATTTAACGGAGATCATGGGAAGAATATTGGATACCGTAGGTGAGGACAGGGAAAGAGAAGGCCTGTTAAAAACGCCTGCAAGAGCGGCTAAAGCATTCAGCTTCCTTACAAAAGGATATGGCGAGGATGTGGATACGATCGTCAACGGAGCTGTGTTTTCAACTGACAACGACGATATGGTCATTGTAAAGAATATTGAATTATATTCACTTTGCGAGCATCATCTTCTGCCTTTCTTCGGGAAGTGTCATGTTGCTTACATTCCGAAAGGTAAAGTGATCGGTTTGTCAAAGATCGCAAGACTGGTTGATGTCTTTTCGCGCCGGTTACAGATTCAGGAGAACCTTGTGAGACAGATCGCGGAAACAGTAATGAAATACACTTCCGCAGAAGGAGTCGGTGTCGTTATCGAAGCTCAGCACCTCTGCATGATGATGAGGGGTGTTGAAAAACAGAACTCAGTAATGACCACGTCCTGCATGCTGGGTTGCTTCAGGGACGACGGAGCTGCCAGAGCCGAGTTCTTGAGCCTGATAGGTAAATGACATGGAAAGATCCCCTGAAAAAAAAGCGGCTCTGATAACCGGAGGAGCGAAAAGAATCGGTGCCTCCCTTGCGCTTGGTCTTGCGGCGGAAGGCTACGACATTGCGCTGCATTACAACACTTCGGAAGATGAAGCTATAGAGACAAGAGGAAAGATAAGATCGCTGGGCAGAGAATGCGCTATGTTCAAAGGCGATCTCAGGGACATAAATTTCATTCAGGAACTTATAAGGGCGGCCTTTGATTCTTTTCCTCACCTTTCCGTTCTTATAAATTCCGCGTCCTTATTCATACGGGGACCGATCAGAGATACAGGCCTGAAGATGTTCGACGAACTGATAAGCGTGAATTACAAAGCGCCGTTCTTCATGATAAAGGAGTTCTCAAAGTTTTGCACCGGCGGAAATATCATAAACATTCTGGATACGAAGGTGTCGGTCAGTCAGAATGTTTATGCAGCCTACATTATTTCCAGGACAGCGCTTAAAGAGCTGACCTCTATGGCCGCTGTTGAATTCGCCCCGGCTATACGGGTCAACGGAATATGTCCGGGTATCGTTATGCCTGCCGAGAACGAGACGCCGGAATATGTAGAAAGGCTGGAGAGCAGAAACCTTCTCGGAAGGTCAGGGACGCCGGAAGATATAGTATCCACTGCAATGTTCCTTCTTAAGAACGGCTTTATAACCGGTCAGATCATTTTTGTTGACGGCGGAGAAAACATTAAATAACCGGATTGCGGGATGAAGATTATACTAAAAGGAATTGAGATACAGGCGAAAGTAGGTACACAGGACCATGAAAGAACAAACTGTCAGGGTATATTTGTCGACATTGAATTCGAATACGACGCCGCTCAGGCTGCAGTTTCTGACGATCTGAGTTACGCTTATGATTATTCGGAAGTGGTAAGGAAAGTGATCCGTACTGCGAAAGAAAACAGGTACTATCTTCTTGAAAGTCTTTCGGAGAAGATACTTGATATCTTCAGAAATGACGGCAGAACTACTTCCGCTAAAGTGACAGTTAAAAAGCCTTCCGCGCTTAAAAACATTGAGTTTGTAGCGGCTGAATCGAACTTTTAAATATTCCGCAGGTATATTAACTATTAAACAGTTTGAAATATATCCTAAATGTGTTATATTTGCTTACTGAAAAAATTCTGGAGGATGATTATGAAAAAGATGCTTGTTCTGATAATGATGACCGCAGCGCTGGGACTCTTCGGTCAGAGGAATATGGGAGCTATAAAAGCGGGTATGTTCTTTCCTCAGGCCTGTGACGGTGGTTTTGACCTCGGGTTCGAGTACGGATACCATATTGACACTAATCTTGATGTGGGAGTCAGTCTCGACTGGTTCAAGAAGGAGTTTACGGATAAGGATTATGTAGGAGAAGTTGAACAGTATGATAACACTGTTGTAGGTACTCAGTACAGAGACCTCGGAGAGATAACGATATATGACTTTCCGGTGATGGTCGCAATTACGGCAAAATTCCCTCTTGGCGGCAAACTCAAATGGTTCGCTTTGGGCGGACTGGGAGCTGAAATGCTCTATGCTTCCATGAAAGCTTACGATTCAAATGACGGTTCAGAGATCGATACAAAAGAGGAATCTACCTTGGCTTTTGACTTCAACTGGAGGCTCGGAGGCGGTGTTATGTACGATCTTGGTGCAAGATCGGAAGTCTTCGGCGAGCTGGCGTACCACTACTCAAAACCGAGCTTTGACGACGACAACGGTATCACTACAGAGTATGATATGAGCGGAATAATGTCGAGGGTCGGCGTAAGATTTTTTATAAAATAATTTAAGATTGATTATAAACTAACGGGAAAGAGCAGATGAAGTACGGTAATTTTTTATTTTCTAGTGAATCGGTGACCGAGGGCCATCCGGATAAGATAGCCGATCAGATATCGGACTCAATTCTTGACGCTGCACTGAGAGACGACCCTAAGAGCAGAGTTGCGATCGAAACTTTCGTTACCACGGGACTTGTTGTCGTCGGAGGTGAAATGACGACCGATACATATATTGACATACCTTCAGTGGTCAGGAACACGGTGAAGGAGATAGGATACGATCATTCTTATAAGGGTTTTGACTACAATACATGCGGTGTCATTTCGACAATCGACCAGCAGAGCGGCGATATAGCTATGGGCGTTGACAGGGACGGTGCCGGGGACCAGGGGATGATGTTCGGTTTCGCATGCGATGAGACCCCGGAATTCATGCCTCTTCCGATAACTCTCGCCCACCAGCTTACACAAAAACTGACTGAGTGCAGAAAAAAAGGACAGATAGGATTCTTAAGGCCGGACGGAAAGTCACAGGTCACGATAAATTACAAAAACTGGGTACCGGAATCGGTGGATACGGTCGTGATCTCTACCCAGCACGATCCACTTTTCGGTAATGATCATCCTACAGCCGCCCAATTGAAAAAAGAACACGCTCAGATAGAGAAAGAGATACTTGAGAAAGTCATAAAACCTGTGCTGCCGGAGAATCTGGTGAAAGGGAAATATAAGATCCACATTAACCCGACCGGCAGATTTGTGACAGGCGGACCAATGGGCGATACAGGGCTGACCGGCAGGAAGATAATTGTTGACACGTACGGCGGATATGCAAGGCACGGCGGCGGAGCGTTCAGCGGTAAAGACGCCACAAAAGTGGACAGATCTGCCGCTTATATGGCAAGATATATAGCAAAAAATATAGTGGCCGCCGGATTCGCCCAGAAACTGGAGATACAGCTGGCTTACGCGATCGGCGTACCTGAGCCTGTATCTATCATGGCTGAAACATTCAGAACCGGAAAGATATCAGGTGAAGAGATCGTTAAAATGATCAGAAAGCATTTCGACCTGACACCAAAAGGCATAATCAGACAACTTCAGCTGAACAAACCCGTATTCAAAGCTACTGCGGCATACGGACATTTCGGGAGAGACGGGTTCTCATGGGAAAAACTCGATATGGTAAATAAACTTCACTCCTAGAGGTTTAGATGAGGTATCTGACAGGTATTTTTATTATTTGTATATTTGCATCGGTTTTTCCGGGCGAGTTCGATCTTTTTGAAGAAAGGAGGGAAGCTGACGAATCTGTCTTCAGGGATCACAAGTCGAACAAGCTGTGCGCTTCATATACACTTTTTCCTGCTGACATTAAGAACGGATCTGTTGAATTTACTCATTATTTTGGTAAGAAAGCAGGTTTCTTTATTGAAAGCGCTTATTCTGAATCGGGAAGCTCATTTAAAGAAAAAGCTGATATAACTGCAGGTATAGCATACCGTTTTACCAAAAGAGCGAGAACGTGGATTTTTACGGGCGGACTCGGGTTCTCAGCCAACGATGATGTGGAAGATTACGATAAGATCTCCAAGGGCTTCAGGCTGAATCATCTTACGGGCAAATTTAACGCAGAATATATTTTCTCCTTTGACGTGGGAGTGTTTTATTCGATGAAGGCCAGAATGCCCCTTGAATTCGACCTTGACGAAGATGTCAGCCCCATGCATGCGGTCGGCATTATATTCCAATTCTGAGATATTGACGGATGAAATATTTTGTTATACTTGTTTTCACTCTGATCTTTTCCGTTCTGTATGTGATACTTAGAGATACTGCGACGTCTGAATACACAGCTCCTGTTCTTGAATTTTCAGACGAAGGAATATCTTCAGAGAAATCAACGGACATTAAGATACTGAAAAAGAACAGGATACTGATCTGTGACATATACGACCTGAACGTTATCGGAATATCTGACAGCACCGGAACACCTTTTTTGAGCCGGATGTTGTCTAATTCTCAGAACTATACTTCAACCTACAATCTTTCCCCGGATAGAAATGCTACGCTTAAAAGTTTTTTTGAATGCCTGCCTCCTTATAAACTTTACACTGACAGTGAACCTTATAAGGATCTTAAATCTCTGATAAGCAAAGATATGAGGAACAGTTCGATGCCGGGTCAGTTCAGAGATGCGGGTTATATCACAAGAGCCTTTTTTAAAGACTCTCTTTATCAGAAAATATTCGGTAAATATTTTATGACATCAGAAGTTTTAACTTCGGATGAAAAGAGAATTGAGGCTATATACAAATCGATTGCTGCGGACACAGGGAATGATATACTTTACTATGCGGACATGACAGATAAAATTGCGGTCAGGCACTATCTGAGAAGGATCAATGACCTTCTGGAAAGATTGTCTTTTAGGCTTTATGAAAGATCAGGCATGAAATTAAGAACGGTACTGCTTTCGACGTCTCAGTCAGTTCCTCTGTCTAAAACCTTAACGGTGTTCAGCGGATTCAGCACAGAACCTTATACCGACTGCCTTAATGTTGCTGTGACGGATATGTCCAGAACTCTTTTGAACCTCTGCAGGATCAAACCCAGGAACTATTTCGCGGGATTTGATTTCAGCGACGGCGTTCAGGAAAGAGATTACTTTGCAGGAAGTACAGGAGATACTCTGATATTGTTCAACGATTCGATAATTTATAAGAAGCTCATGCATTCTCCGCTGTATTCGGTAATTGACAAAATTACCGGGGAAGATGTCACTTCGGATAATATCGGGATCAACGAGAAATTAGAGGAGCTTATACCCCGGTATTTCGGGGGAGATTATGTCAAATATATAATTCTCAATAACACATCAGGAGAAAAAAGGACATTTAAAATAGAAATAAGATCCAAAAGGCGGTTCGAAGAGTACGTCAGCCTGGAAAATTACTACTCGCTTAAAAGCAGGAATTACAGGTATACAAAAGTGATAACGAGAGAGGTCGAACCGGGAATGAAAGATACTCTGAGAATATATTATGCGGGTCTTTACCAGGATTTTCAGTACACGTTCAATATCAGTTATAAGCTTTCTTACGGTGCTTTGGGAACTAATGCGGGAGAAGTTAAGAAATTCAGCGAAAATTCTTATTACGGTATGGTTGCGGAAAGAGAGGATCCTGAACCGGTTAGAGATCATGATGTATTAATCTTCAACCGCAGAATAAATTATTAATCTTGCCAACTGATTATTTTTTTGTTATTTTAGGTTCGGAACATTTAATGTATCGTATCTGATGAAATAATATAAGGGGATGAAGTATGAAGAAGTTCGTGATAATGTGTCTGGCAGTTGCAGTCTTCAGCCTGAGCGCGGCTATGGAGGAATACGACAGGAAGTCGATCTCCGTGTTCAAGCTTGACGTAATACAGCCCGGAGCTGCCATGGCCACTCAGCAGGATGTTGATCTGGTCTATAAGATGATATTCGACAAGTTCACAGGTATGGGAAGATTCGATTACAACCCTATTCCTGCAGGTGTTACTGACCCAGCTCAGCTTTTCGCGATCGTCAAGGAATATACAGCGACCAAGATAGAGGAAAGGGCCGCGAAACAGTGGGACATAAAGAACGAATATTACGGCACCAACTTCGTCACAGGCGAAAATGTTGATAAGATCCTTAACGGCGCCTTCATTTTTTTCCCGACCCTCGAAACATTCGTGGTCACAAAAAAGAAGGACAGCGACGATTTTACCTGTACACTGAGTGTGATACTTGAAGTCTATTCAGCCGAGAACAAAGGTACTCCGGACGCTCCCGACTGGCAGCCGAAACTCGAAACTACCGTAAGAGCTACCGGATCGAACGCTCTCGGAAACCTGTTCGATATCGGTCTGGGCGGAAAGAAAAAAGACAAAAGGACCGAAGCTGTCAAATCGTCAACGAATTCCATGCTTCTTTTCCTTGAAAAAGAAGTGAGAAAGATAGACGCGTTCACGATCAAAGCTCTTGTTACCAAAGCCGAACCTAAAAAAGACGAGATATCTTTCAATTTCGGAAAGAACGTCGGCGTGAACATGGATGACGCATACAGGGTCGGATTTTTCCAGAAAGACGCAAAAGGAGCGGAGAAATTCGTTGAGACCGGGTTCATGAAGGTCAGAAAAGTGAAGGATCAGGAGTCTGTATCCCAGCTTCTTATAGTTACAAATCCGAAGAACGAGAAAGAGGAAGACCTTTTTAACGAATACGATCAGGTTTATGAATATCCGCTTGTGGGACTGAACATTATGGTCGGCGGCGGTGTCTGCAGTTTCAAATACTGGGGGGATCAGGCTATTGGAGAAACTAGAGAGGATGCTGAAGAGAATATTAGTCCCTTTATAGGGATAAATCTTGAGTATGATGTGGCAAAATTTATAAATATCCCGGAGCTTTACATCAATGTTTCGGCTGATATTCTGACTGCTCAGTTAGGAGAGAATGAGGCTTCACCTTCTGAAGAGAAGATCAGTACCGTCATTGCTGAATTCGGTATCACAAAGAAATTTTTCACAAGAAAATTAGGCTGGTACATCGGGGGAGACATAGGTTATATGGCTCTGACATATACTGATGATACAGATACCGATTTTGAATATTATTCTGTCGGCGGTAAAGTTAAAGGCGGGATCAATTATCTCCTGAGCAAAAACCTTTACTTCGACGCAGGAGCAGGTTTCAGGTTCCACGGCGAACTGACAGATGAAGATGGGAACGAAGGCGAAGACGGATGGCTGACACCGAGCGGATTTGTTCTGAGAGTAGGACTTGGTTATACACTGTAACGAAGAAAATACGGAGAGTTAAGTTATGAAAAAAATAATATTATTATGTCTGGTGGCCGGTATTGCACTGTTCTCTCAGGAGACGCCCGAAAAGAAAAAGATCGGTCTGAACATAGTATTCGGAGGCGGTTTCAACATGATGAAAAGCTGGGAGAACTATCCCGACGCACCGGACAATCTTGATGATATACCGGGTGCCGGTTTGATCAGTATGAGGCTTGAGTATGATCTTGGTCAGTTCGTGGATTTCCCGCAGACATGTTTTTATATAGGTTCGGATTATCCTATTACACAGATTGGAAAGATCACAAGATTTACAGATGATGATCCTTTAAATTTGCCCGCTCTCGGGGCATACGAATATTCTCACACTACTTTCTTTTTTGAGTACGGACTAGTAAAAAAATTCTTCTTTGACGATTTCGGGGTTTATTTCGGCGGAGCTTATCTTCATGAATCGTTAAGTTTGGATAAAACAAGCGATTCATACGATGAGACATACAAACTCTATTCCAGAAGCTTCAAAGGTATGGCGGGTATCAACTATATGATAGACAAAGTATGGTTCTTCGATCTTCAGTTGTCTTATACTGCAGCCGGAGCTCTTATGAACGAAGATGGAGAGAAAGTGTTCACAACTGCCGACAGTGAGAATATCTTCCCGAATTTTCCTATAGACGATGTTGAAAAGAACGAATATCTTGTACCCGGCGGTTTCGGAGTGAAGATCGGTCTTGGTGTAAGATTATAATTTAAATAAAAGCGGAGTTGATATGAAAATAAGAGCTATATTGCTGTGTGTTATTCTTGCCGGAGTTTCTTTGATGTTCCCTCAGGCAAGTCAGTATATGCAGGATCATAACATCACAGAGGTTGAAGTGCAGGGAATAGGTTCTAACATGCAGAACGCTATAGCCGACGCGAAAAGGAATGCGATCGCGACTGCGATAGGTACATACCTTGTTTCAGAGCAGGAAATGCAGAATTATATGACCGTGAAAGACCAGATACTGGCAAAAAGCGAGGGCTTCGTAAAATCTTTCGAGCTGAAAGATAAATCTAAGGATCCGGACGGAGCGTGGACTGTTACTATCAAGGCGGCAGTTACGAAAGACATGGTTTTGAACGACCTTGAGGCTCTCGGTATCCTGATGTCGCAGCTGGACAATCCTTCGATAGTCGTTTTCTACGCGCCTAAAGGCGAACCTTACGATCAGAGGTTCACTGAGCAGGGGATCAACATGATCAACCAGTATTTTACGACGAACAGATACGATGTTTATGACCTTGACCAGCTTAACGCGATGATCGAAGACGATATGAGCATGAAGCAGATCTCTATCGGTGAAGATGTTGACATGGCCCAGATTCTTGCGAAAAAGTTGAAGGCAGACATTTACGTTACGGTATCTCTGATACTTGAAGATCTCGGGAATGGCAAAAAGAAAGCTAAAGCGACTGCAAAGATATTCAACGCTTCAACTGCAAAGCTTCTGGGTGTTCAGAACGGATACTCGGATGAGATATTCGGTAATGTGACAGCTTATGACGCTAATATCGACCAGGCGTGCAAGAAGCTTATGCCTCTTATTATGAACCAGGTGAAAGGCTACTGGAAAGAACAGCTCGACAAGGGAAAGCAGTACGTTATCCTTTTCAGCAAGCTTCCGGCCGGCAGAAAAGTGAAATCCGCGATACTCGGAGTTCTTCAGTCAGAGGCGAAAGAAGTAAAAAAAGTTTCGACGGAAGAGTACAAAGTATGGCTGACTTCTTCAATTGACGATTATCTGGACAAGATCGGGGACGCGATCCAGGAGCAGATATATGAAGGAACCGATTTTGATTACACCAACAGAGGGGACAGAATAGATATTTTCCCGGTAAAATAAACACTTTAAGGGCGGTTTCGAACCGCCCTTTTTTTATTTAGTTGAAAATCAAGAAATAATTTAGCATATTCCATCAGTGAACTAAACAGGAGAGTATCATGAAACTAAGGTTGTCTGTAATTGTTACGCTTTTTCTGCTTTTATCGTCTTGTGTTTCGGTAAAGCATATAACACCTATGGGGAATGAAAATGATCAGCCTGCGGTTACTGAGAAAAACGCTGATCCTAAACTCACTACGGGCAATAAGATCAGCCAGTATTCGCACGACCATAATATTACTGAAGTCGAGGCTCAGGGGATCGGAGCGGACAGGGACGCCGCAATAAGGGATGCCCAGAGGAACGCGATATCGACGGCTATCGGGATTTATCTGGTATCCGAGCAGGAAATGCAGAATTACATGACCGTGAAAGACCAGGTACTTGCAAAGAGCGAGGGGTTCGTTAAGTCTTACAACATACTGGATCAGGCCAGAGAGGCCGACGGAAGCTGGACGGTGAATATAATGGCGGCCGTTACAAAAGATATCGTTTTAAACGACCTTGAGGCTCTGGGCATACTTCTTTCGCAGCTGGGCAATCCTTCGCTTGTTGTTTTCTACGCGCCTAAGGGAGTTCAGTACGATCAAAGATATACTGAGCAGGCGATCAACAATATAAACCAGTATTTCACGGTCAACAGATATGATGTTTACGATCTTGACCAGCTGAACGCTATGATAGAGGACGATATGAGCATGAAGCAGATCGCTCTGGGTGAGGATGCCGATATGGCTGAGATACTGGCAAAGAAGTTAAAGGCTGATATTTACGTTACAGTCGCGATCATACTTGAAGACCTCGGCAACGGCAAGAAGAAGGCGAAAGCTACGGCGAAGATTTTCAACGCGTCGACTGCTAAACTCCTCGGTGTTCAGAACGGTTATTCGGACGAGATATGGGGCAATAATACTGCTTATGATGCCAATATCGATCAGGCTATTAAGAAGCTTATGCCGCTAATTATGAATCAGGTGAAGGGATACTGGAAGGAGCAGCTCGATAAGGGTAAGCAGTTCATTCTGATGTTCTCGGATCTTCCTCAGGGCAGGGAGTACAAGCAGTTACTTCTCGATGTGGTTTCATCAGGCGCAAGAGAGGTTAAGAAGGTATCTTACGAGGAATATCAGGTATGGATCACGAATTCAATTGACGATTATATAAATTCCATCGGCGATCAGCTTGAGGAAAAGGTTTACGGAAAGGAATTCGACTACGAGAACAGGGGAGACAGGATCAACATCTTCCCTGTGAAATAAGTTATCATCTTCCTATAAAAAGGGTTTTTCCTGAATATTCCGGATCGCAGGTCAGATTGACCTCAAGTTTTCTCCATCCCGCTTCGTCTCCCGGTGTTGGTATATGGGTCAGATGAACTTCGCAGTCATGAAGCTCTTTGAGCTTTTCTATCGCCATCTGAGCGGCGGGATTGAACAGGGCGCTGACGGACAGGACTATCAGTGTTTCTTCGACATCCAGGCTCGCCATTTTACCGTTCAGGATATTTTTCTTTAAATGAGTAACAGAGTCGATAATGCTTTGCGGCAGCAGGAACAGGTTGTCGGGCAGGCCGGCAAGGTGTTTTGTGGCGTTGAGTATCAGGCTGGATGAAGAGTGTAGCAGCGGGGAGTTCTTTCCCGTGATGATCGTACCGTCGTGGAGCTGTATGGCCGCGCCGCAGAAAGCACCTTCATTGCCTTTTCTGTTTTCTTCGGCTTCGCCTGCGGCCTGTCTCGCGGGTATCACTATTTTCCTGTCCTCGGGTTTCGCGCCGACCTTTGACATGATCTTGTATGCGTGGTCTAAAGTTCCTTTGTCGGTCAGTCCCATGGCGTATTCGACCGCGCATCTGAAGTGCCTGCGGACGATCTCCTGGCGCGCTGCTTCGGTTATGACCGCGTCGTCCACTATACCCGCGCTGGCTCTGTTCACGCCCATGTCCGTCGGCGATCTGTACATCGACTCGCCGCCGGTGATCTTCTCAAGTATCCTCTTGAGAAGATGGAAAGCTTCGATGTCGCGGTTGTAATTCACGACCTCAACACCGTACGCTTCCAGATGGTGCGTGTCGATCAGGTTCTCGTCCCTCAGGTCGGCGGTCGCGGCTTCGTAGGCTATATTGACCATATGGTTCAAGGGAATGTCCCATATCGGGAAGGTCTCGAATTTTGCGTATCCCGCTTTGATGCCTTTCTTATATTCGTGATACAGGTTGGACAGGCATGTTCCGAGTTTTCCGCTGCCGGGTCCGGGTCCTGTTACGATTACGATCGGTTTGGTAGTGATAATGTGCTCGTTCTGACCGTATCCTTCGTCGCTTACTATAAGGTCGACATCGGTTGGGTAGCCTTTTGTGGGCTTGTGGAGGTAGACTTTTACGCCTCTTCGCTCAAGTTTGTTCTTGAAGGCATTGGCTGAAGGCTGGTTCGTGTATCGTGTGATTACAACTGCGGTGATATTTATTCCCCAGTCCCTGAAATCGTCGATAGTTTTTACGGCGTCTACATCGTATGTGATGCCGAAGTCAGCCCTGATCTTGTTTCTTTCAATGTCGCCCGCGTGGATGCACATGATCACATCTATTTTGTCCTTTAAAAGCTGCAGCAGTCTCATTTTGACGTTAGGATCGAAGCCGGGAAGCACTCTTGCCGCGTGATAGTCGTAGAGTATCTTGCCGCCGAACTCCAGGTACAGTTTATCGTTGAATCTGCCCACTCTCTCAAGAATGGCAGCAGTCTGTTCTTTCAGGTATTTTTCGTTGTCGAAGCCGATGATCTTTGAGTTTTCCATTTTTCTCCCCGGAAATTTTCAGCTGTAAATATACGATAATGTCAGGATTAAATCAATAGATCATCAAAGATGAAATTATTAAGCCGGCGGATGCATTAAAGATAAATAGTAGTGAAGCTGTTGTTTATTACGGTAAAAGCTACCAAGATACTTGAAGTACGGATCATAATGAAAATATCTTGGACTGTTCATGCAGCAGGGGTTCGGACCCTTGAATACCGAAAATAACATTCCTTGTTGTTGTGAGCCATTTTGCCAATGTTAGAGCTTAGTATGCTTTTCTCGCAAATTACAGCTTGTCTTTTTGCCAATCCTGTAATTTGAATTTATCTGGTAAACTATTTTGTATATTTTGCTTTGGGTGGGATATCTTCCGGCTTTATCTTTACAATTTTACCGGATTTGCTGATCACAAGAGGACTGTTTTTTTCTTTTTTGAATTTAACCAGCTTTACATAAGCTTTCTCAAGTCCTTTTCTGATAAGTTCGTTCTCTTTCTGGATTTCTTCTTTAGTCATTATATTTTCCGGTTAAATTATTCCATTCTTTGCTCTGATGTAGTGGCACCCATATCTTAGACACCTTTCCTGATTTAGATGTGTAAGCATCATCACGCAACTCCGACATCCTTCCCTTTGTAATATACTTCATCCGGCGTTCTGTAATCAAGAGACATATGACCTCTTTTCCCGTTATATCTCTTAAAATACAGCTTCAGGCTCTCTTTGAGTTCCTTGACAGTATCGTGTCTCCATATAAATATATGCTCATACTTTACGGTTCGATAGAGTCTTTCGATATAAACGTTATCTAAGGCTCTGCCTTTACCGTCCATGCTGATCCGGATATTATGCCTCTCAAGTATGCGGATGAAGTTATGTGCCGTATATTGAACGCCCTGATCCGTGTTAAATATCTCCGGTGTACCGTATCTGGCAAGAGCTTCGCATAAGACTTCTATACAGAAGCTGTTGTCAAGCGTATTACTCAGTCTCCAGGCAAGTACCTTTCTGCTGTACCAGTCTATGATCGCCGTGAGATACACATAGCCGTTAGCAAGCCTGATATAAGTGATATCCGTGCTCCACACCTGATTTGGCCTTATTATTTTAACTCCTCTCAGCAGATACGGATATTTCTTGTGAGCCTTGTTGGGCTTTGATAAATTAAGCCTGGCTATCAGAGACTCTATTCCAAGCTCTTTCATAAGCTCTCCGACTTTCTTCCTGCTTATTCTATAGCCGTCTACTTTCAGCTCATTCCGTATCTGTCTTGCACCTCGCGACGGATCTTCATTCCATTTATCTTCTATGATAGGTTTTATTGCTGCGTATTTCAAGGTCCTGTCAATAGGATTATAATAATAGCTTGCTCTGTTAAATTCTAATATTGAGCATTGTCTGACGATGCTTATGCCTTTTTCTTTCTCTATCATGGCTTCTCTTGTCTCTACAGGTAAGGCTTTAACTTTTTTTTTAGCCATTCAGACTCTAATGTGACCTGACCTAACTTCTTTAACGCCATATCAAGCTCCTGCTGCTTTTCCTTAAGGTCTTTTGAAGCTTGTTTATTGCCTTCAAATACCTTGCTGAAGTTCTCGAGAGCTTCCTGTTTCCAGCGGCTGATCTGATTCGGGTGTATTCCGTACTCGCTCGACAGTTCTGCCAGCGTCTTGTCGCCTCTTATGGCTGCAAGGGCGACTCTTGCTTTAAATTCCGATGAATGCTGCATTTTCTTTCGTTCTCCTCTGTTTCTTTAACACAATTTAATGAAATTTTGTGTCTTAAAACAGGGGGACACTACACATTTATCTCAACAATCTTTCACACAACGGTCATGGAAAAAAGCTAACAAGTTAAAGAACACAAGGGGTCAAGTCATTTTTCCAATGTTGTCTGTTCGTTCTTGGGGATCGGGTATTTTCGTATAAACTTGCCAATGTATCTCCTTATTTTAAGATAAGAAAGAAAGGTGAAAACACCTAACTGAAGAAAATTGATTAAGCTACTATTTTAATCAGATATAATGCAAAAACAATAACTGCAACTATTGCATATGTTGATATATAACTTATAAAAGGGGATTTTAATTTCCCGTATAAACTATGTTTGAATACTTGTGGTAAAGACAATCCTACAAATATTAATAATAAAACACCAAATAAAGCAGAAAAAGAAAACTCACCTAATGAAGTTTGAATTAAAATCCATCCAATAATCAATATAATTGTAAAAATCCATTTGATTCTATAATCATCACGGTTAAAATGACCTGAAGCAAAAAGGTTGAAACCGTATAATATAAAAATCAAACCAATAATTCTTAATAATGAATCTTCTTGGAGTATACCATCAATTAAATATATTCCTAATATGAAGAGGGATAAATGGATTAATACAATACCAATTCTTACAAATATTTTGTATTTTGGTAAGAAAATAAAACCTGTATAAAATTCTTCCAACCAATAATGTCGGTAAAAAGCACAAAGGGCTAGAGACTCAAACAATACTAATATCATTCCAAAATAATTTACCCAACAATTAAAATTATTTCTTATAACATAAAATCCAATAGCCATCGGTAAAAGAGCAAATATCAATCGATATTTTGTATCTTTTTTTTTGTCAACTTCTATATGCCTTTGGGGGAATAAACGACTTTTTTGCTTATAAAAAGCTAAAAAATTGAATCCATAAATTATTAAAACTAGACCTATAAAATTTGACATA